>JANNYY010000319.1:0-2954 GCA_031410355.1 Chitinophagaceae bacterium
GGTATCAATTATCGCATCAATTTCAGCAACATTTCGGTAAGCTAAAAAAACATTCCCGGTTTGTGCACCGGTTGTTTTAATATGATTGATCCTGTCCTGTTCTTTTTCCGGGCGGGTAAATTCATGTTTTTTTATCAGGCCGTTTTCATAATCATCAACCGAGCTGCCGCAAACCAGGCCTGTCTGGCTTTTACCCCCCATTTGCAATTCATAAATATAATAACAGGCCTTGCTCTCCCTGAATAATATTTTACGGCTGATAAAAGCATCCAGGTTTTCTTTTGCTTTATCATAAACCTGCTGTGCATGAATGTCTGTTGTTTCGGGCAGGTCAATTTCGCTTTTGGTGATGTGTAAAAAACTTGTGTTGTTGCCCTGTGCTTCTGTTTTTGCTTCTTTACTGTTAAGTACATCATAAGGGCGCGACGCTACCTGTTTTGCCAGCTCTGCTGAAGGCCTTAAGGCTTTAAAGGGAGATATAGTTACCATACTTAATTGTTAAAAAATGCTGTAAAATCGTCCTTGGTTTTAAAGAAGTAAAAAATTATTTTACTTATTCAATTCTTTTGCAAAAAAATCATTCCAGTTATCCTGGGATTCCTGATTCTTACTGTGATCGGTTTCCTCATCGTATTTTATACCTAACAGTCTGTACTTCTCCATTACTGTTGCAAAAATTGTTTCTATTTTATTTTGAAAGTCGGTCTTAAAAAAAACAATGCTATTGAATTGTTTAATCATTTCAAGCTGACAAATTAATCCGATATTGAAATGTCCCTGTTCATGTTTTAATAAATTGGTTGTTTGTTTTTCCTGTTTTACCCAGGAAAATTTTTCATTTAACTCAAGCTTACAGAAAAAGCCACTAATTTTTGCAGTATCTCCTTTAAAACTAATTCCCCTAAAGCCATAATTTACGTTCCAGTAGGTATTTGCAGCATGAGGTGAGGTTTTGTCAGGCTTCCCCGTAAAATCATCCCAGGTAAGTAACCTGTTTTTATTGGTACCATTAATAATTACATCCTGGCAAAATGTTACTTCACTCATGGAAATTAAAAAAAATATACAAAAGTATTTTTTCATGAAATAATTTTTTAAATTATTTTCCTATGCTTTAGTCTCTTCAAATTCTTTCATCAGGCTTTTCAATACCTCCACACTGCTTATCGGTAATGCATTGTATAAAGATGCCCTGAAGCCGCCAACCAGCCTGTGTCCCTTTATACCAACAATGCCCTGTTCTTTCGTAAACTGTAAAAAAGATTCTTCCAGCGAAGTGTCATTCATTATAAAACAAACGTTCATGTTGCTCCTGTCCTCTTCATGTACTGTGCCGGTAAAGAGCGGGCTTTCATCAATAGCCGCATATAATAAAGCAGCTTTTTCATTGTTCAGTTTTTCTATGCCAGCTACTCCGCCCTGTGCCTTTAACCATCTTAAGGTAAGCATGCAAACATATACGGCAAATACAGGCGGCGTGTTTAACATAGAGCCTTCCTTTATATGGTTACGGTAATCCAGTATGGTGGGAATGGCACGTTTTACTTTTCCCAGGATATTTTTATTTACAACTACAAGATTTACACCTGCTGCGCCCATATTTTTTTGTGCGCCGGCATAAATAAGATCGAATGCGTTAAAATCAATCACACGGCTTAAAATGTCGCTGCTCATATCCGCAAATAAGCTGTTGCTGGTTTTGGGAATCTTTTGCCACTGTGTACCATAAATGGTATTGTTGGTGGTAATGTGTACATACTTTGCATCATTAGGTACTGCAAAATCTTTGGGAATAAAATTAAAGTTGCTTTCCCTGCTGCTGCAAACGGTTTCTACTTTACCAAAAAGTTTTGCTTCTTTAATGGCTTTGGTGCTCCATACGCCGGTATCGGTGTAGGCTGCAGTTTCTTTATCATCCAATAAATTCATGGGCACCTGCATAAACTGGGTTGATGCACCACCATGTAAAAACAAAACCTCATGGTCATCATCCAATTGCATTAATTCTTTTACCAATGCACGGGCCTCATCCATCACTTCCTGGAAAAGAGATGTGCGGTGGCCAAGTTCCAGAATTGACAGACCTGTATTATTAAAATTTAGAATTGCCTGTGATGCTTCTTCAAAAACCTGTTTTGGTAATATGGAAGGGCCTGCATTAAAATTGTGAACGGGTGCCATGCTGATAAATAAATTTTCGGAAGCAAAAATACCCAAATCAAACCAATTGGTATTTATTGTTCTTCACGCCCAATCATTTTACCGGCAGAACTCCATTGTTTATTGAGGTTTTCAAATTCTTTTAGTTCTGCTTCTGTAAATTTTTGTGTAACCAGTTCTTTCAGATCGGGCTGGCCTGCATTTACCCAGGATGTATACCAGAACGATGCAATGGCAAATATAGATTGGCGCATCCGGCGCTCTATCATGCCATCTAATTTTTTATTGTAGGCAATGGTAAAAGCCGAGGAATATTGCCTGATCGTTTTTCCATTTCTTTCTTCAAAAGCATATTTTTTATCATCCGGAAATTTCAGCGTGAGTTCCCTTTCGTAATTTAAAACTGTATCAGCGGCTTTAGCGCTTTCTAAAACTCGTTTCCAGATAAAATCTCCTGGGTTTTGTATGTATTCAGCTTTGCCAATAAAGAAATCGAATTGTGTTTCGGCAAATAATTCAGGCACCCGGCTTTCCCAAAAACCATGTATGCCTTTTTGATTTGTGTATTGCCCGTTGTGGTTGCTGTTGGCATGAAGCGGCACATGGCTGTCGGCAATATAATGGCCCAGCTCTGCACTGTTACGCATTATTTTACTAAAGTTTTTTTCTTTAAAAGCATCTGTAAGCCTGTATAGCATACTTTGCAAATGCCATGGAACAATACCGTAAGCGTTCAATGAATCTTCTCCGAATTTCTCTACCGCTTTGATAGCGGCTTCTTTGAGTGCGGGATG
>JANNYY010000320.1:0-6123 GCA_031410355.1 Chitinophagaceae bacterium
GCCCGTTGTACTATACTTTTTTTGGGATCTGTTTTTTTATCATCCAGATCATCAGCAGCACTATCTGGCTAACATATTTTAACTACGGCCCGTTGGAATGGTTGTGTCGAAGTGCAACGTATGGTAAATGGCAACCTTTAAGAAAAACAATATCCGCCAGTTAATATCATGTAAGAAAATAAAGACAGCATCATGCAACAATCACTCACCGCATCAAAAAGAATTGAGTCTATAGACCTGCTTCGTGGCCTCATTATGATCATCATGGCCTTAGATCATACCCGTGATTTTTTTCATAAAGATGGTTTAAGCGGTGATCCGCTGAACCCTGACACTACTACATCCATTTTATATTTCACCAGGTGGATCACACATTTCTGTGCACCCACTTTTGTTTTCTTATCAGGGCTTTCGGCCTGGCTGCAAAGCCAGCGTAAAACAAAAAAAGATTTAAGCATCTTTTTGATAAGCCGTGGTTTTTGGTTAATATTTGTTGACCTGACCATTATGTCCCTCGGCCTGACCGCCGATATCCATTTTGGTTTTTTTATTTTGGAAACACTTTGGTCCATTGGTGCAGGCATGGTCATCCTGGGGCTGGTAATACGGTTGCCATTTAAGGTAATACTGGCATTGGGGCTACTCATCTTTTTCGGACATAACCTGTTAGACTTTGCAGAGCAGGCCCGTGAAGGTAATGTTCCCACCTGGTGGAGTTTATTACACCGTGTAAACATTGTTCCATTATGGGGTAACCACAGCCTTTTTATTTTTTATCCATTTTTATCGTGGACAGGATTAATGTTACTGGGTTATTGTTGCGGTAAATTATTCACTGATTTTACACCCGAACGCAGAAAAAAAATATTACTCATAACTGGTGTTACGGCTATATTGTTTTTTGTGGCTTTGCGCTGGGCAAATATATATGGCGACCCCCGGCCTTGGGTTGAACAAAAAACTAGTTTGAAAACTTTTTTCGCTTTTATGAATGTACAGAAATACCCGCCTTCGCTGCTTTTTCTTTGCGCTACAGTTGGGCCGGGGCTTATCTTCCTTGCATTGGTAAAAAATACAGGCAGCAAACTGGTAAAGGTTATCAGTGTTTATGGAAGGGTGCCGTTCTTTTATTTCATTGTTCACTTTTATATACTGCATATTGCAACAGTGATCATTTATTTATTAAGAGGGCATAGTGTTTCAGAAGGCATGGCTGGTGTTCCGGGCATTCCCATTAAGTTTGCGATGCCCGGTGAAGGATATAGTTTACTGGCTGTTTATGGTATATGGGTAGCTATTATTATCATCATGTTTCCACTCTGCAAATGGTACGATAATTACAAAACCAACCATAAAGAAAAATGGTGGCTGAGTTATTTGTAGACTAAAAATGGCATTCAAGTTTTTATATACTTTTTTTTTATTCGTCCTTCAAGCAAATCATAAACTGATAAATAAAAATATTGCCCTGAATTAAACAATGACAGTAATGACTCACTAGTTTATAAACGGCGGCAGTCCGGCATTTCTTACTGGTGCGCCTTATTACACTATAGGCACTTTAATTATTGCCTCTCCACTCCTGTGGTGTTACCTCATACTCCTGTTTAAATACCCTTGCAAAATAACCCGGGTCGTTATATCCACAGTCCATTGCAATGAAAGCGATGGTATTATCGGGATTCTTAAGTAATTCCTTTGCCTTATTTAAACGGATGATACGCATGAACCTGTTGGGCGAACAACCTGTTAGTGCAGCTAATTTCCTGTGCAACTGGGAATGACTCATGAAAACGAGTTTACATAACTGCTCTACCGTAAAATTGGTTTCAGTTACATGTTGTTCTATTGCCTGTCTTACTTTTTTTACAAATTCATCTTCAATTTGCGGATCGCTGATTTCATCTGCTATAGTTATTGCAGGCTGAGCCGAAGAATTATTGAGGCCGGCTTTGTTAAGATAATACTGCTGCAGGTTTTGCCGCAGCTCCAGTAATTTTTTTATCCGTATCAATAACTCTTCCCGGTTGAATGGTTTTTCTATATAGGAGTCTGCACCTTTTTCCAGTCCTTCCATTTTACTTTCTATATCTGCTTTGGCAGTAAGCATAATGATGGGGATATGGCTGGTGCGTTCATCATGGCGCAATTGCCTGCACAGTTCAAACCCATCCACAAAGGGCATCATCACATCGGTAATGATGAGGTCAGGAATTATTTCTGAAGCAATGTCAAAACCTTCCCTTCCATCCTGGCCAACTGCAAGCCGGTATTCGGGCAGGCAGGAGGCGGTGTAGGCAACCACATCTGCATTATCTTCCACCAATAAGATCAATGGTCTTTCTTTACTTTGTATTTCTTCATCCATGTACATGCCGTTAGCTTTAGTCCCGATAGCTATCGGGATTATTTTTTGCAGCAGGGTTTGTTTAATATCCGGGTAAGAAATATTTTCTGTTGCTGCTGCTAATCTTTTTAAAGGCAGTACCACGGTAAACTCGCTTCCTTTATTGGCACCTGTTGGCGGGCTTTTTACGGTAATTTCGCCTTCCATTAATTTAACCAGTTCTTTGGTAAGCGCCAGCCCAATACCAGTTCCTTCTGTTTTACGGGTATGGCTGTTATCCAATTGGTAAAACCTGTCGAAGATGTGTTCCAACTGGCCCTCCGGAATACCGATGCCGGTATCTTTTACTTTTATGATCAACGTTGATTTATCCGCTTCATTCAACAGGCTGCTTTCGCTTACAGTAATATAAATATTGCCTTTTTCCGGTGTAAATTTTAAAGCATTGGATAATAAATTGGCTACAATCTGCCTTACTTTTTCAGGATCGTAGGCTATGTACAATGCATCAATCTCGGCCAAAAAATGCAGTTGCTTTTTCTGGCTTTCGGCCAGCGAATGAAAAGACTCTACTATATACCGGAGAAAATTAATGATATCACCATTTACCTGCTGCAGTGTCATCTTGCCCGTTTCCAGTTTCGACAGATCGAGCATTTCATTCACCAGGTTCAGCAGGCTTTGCCCGTTGCGGATGATCATATCTATTCCGTTATCCAAATGTAAAGGAGGGTTACTTTTAACCTGTTGTGCCATACCCAAAATAACAGTTAAAGGAGTACGGAATTCGTGGGTGATATTGGTATAAAGCTGCGTTTTTACCGTATCTAATTCCTTAACCCTTTTGGCTTCCAGTTGTTCAAAATTTAATTGCGATTTTAGTTTGGCCCTGTTTACGCTGAATTTAAAATAAGCCCTGATGCCCAAACCCAGCAATACGAAATAAATCATGTAAGCCCACCAGCTTAACCACCAGGGCGGCAAAACGGTGATCTGCAGTTCGGCCATCTTATCGCTCCAGATGCCCAGGCTGTTGCTGCCCTGCACTTTAAAAATATATTTTCCTGCCGGTAAATGTAAATATGTTGCTGTGCGGCGGGTACCGCTTTCAACCCATTCCTTATCTACTCCCACTAATTGATAGCGGTATTTATTTTGAGCAGAGGCGGTAAGATCAAGCGATGAAAATTCAAGCGTTAAAATATCCTGCAGGTGTGTAAGTGTAATTTCTTTTGATTGCTCTATGGTATTTTGTAGCACTGCTGTATTGTCTCCCGGTGCAATAGATTGGTTATTGATGAGGATATCAGTAATAAAAACATTGGGAACAAAACCCGGCACCAGTATTTCTTTCGGGTTAAAAATATTCAATCCGTTAACCCCGCCAAAGGCAAGATTTCTATTTGGTAATTTAGCATAGGATCCGGAATTGAATTCATCATCCTGCAAACCATTTGCTTTGGTAAAATTGTGAAAGATGCAATTGTTGGTGCTGTTATTTTTGGCTGTGCTGAGGCAAAAAATACCCTTGTTGGTACTGCCCCAGATATTGCCGGCATCATCGGGTAATATGCCATATACTACATCATCCGGTAAGCCATCTTTTGTGGTGAGGTGAAAAAAATCGCCAGTGTTCTTATCAAGCCTGTTCAGGCCACCACCTTTGGTTGCAATCCATAAATACTTCTCAGGTGCAGCAGCGTCATCTAAAAAGCAGGAAACATGATTGTAATTGAGCGAATTTCTGTTGCTGCTGTTATTAAAAAACCATTTTACCTTTGAAGAAGAAATATCGTTATAATTTAAATTAACTTTTGCAAAGCCTTTTTCTGTACCGATCCAAAAACTGCCCTTTGTATCTTCAAACAAAGCGGTACAAACAATTTTAGAATTATCCTTATTTATAGTAAAGTTATCCAGCTTTTGGGTTGCTGTATTTAATAAAGTGATAGATCCGTCCTGTCCCGGAAACCAAAGGTTTGCCTTGCGATCTTCAATAAAAGGCTGTTTTTTACCAAATAACAGATTGGCATTGATGCCGGGCCAGTCCTTTAATGTATTGGAAGGGGGATTGTATTTAAAATAACCTTTCTCATCACATTTAAACCAGTAATCGCCTGTAGAAGCAATGATTAAATTATCTACCTGGCTTAAGGATGGATCTTTTTTAAAAACATCTGTAATCGTTCCGTCTTCTTTCATGTTCATCCAGTTATAATCATAACTCACCAAATAAATACCTTTGTTTGCAGCAGGAATAATAAGGCGAATAGTTTTACCACTTGCCAGTGTTTTGAACTTGCTGCTCACTTTATTGTATTTGCGCAAACCCAATCCTACAGAACCTGACCATAATATTCCTGACTGGTCAATAATAAACGGATAATTTAAACGGATAGAAGTTTTTGGTAAGGGGGCATTCCAGTTCACCGGTTTACCGGGTTCGTTTTTATATACATCATAAAAATGCTCCTCCCGGTGATGGTACTCCCAAAGTTTTGATACGGGTTTAAAGATGATATTGCCCGCAGGCGTTTTGTTGCTGTTGAATAATGGGAATATATCTTTTCCGTCTGAGAGATATAAATTGCCATTAATTAATTTACTGCTATCCGGGTTCAGGTAACCATCATTAAGCAGCATTCCATTGTTCAGTTTTATAAAACTATTCTTCAATGGATCAAACCGGTACACGGTTCCATCCATGCCGCCAATCCAGGTAATTCCGTTTGAATCTTTTCCCATACCGTACACGTGTTCATCATTGGGTAAGCTAAGCCGGGTTATAAAGGGATCAGCACCTTTTGAAAAGAATTCCTTGCTGGCTTCAATAATATTTAATCCTGCAACATCTGTAGCTACCAGTGTTCTTCCATCGGGCATTTCCATTATTAACCGTATACCATTACCCGAAAGGCTGGCCGGATTGGAATTACTGTGAGCGATGCGATAAAATTTTCCACTTTGCTTATCGTAAATATTTAAACCTGCATTTTCAGTTCCCGCCCATATCCTTCCTTTTGAATCTTCAAAAAGTTTTACAACGGTATTGCTACTGAGGGAATGTGCATTATAGGGATCGTTGGTAAATATTTTAAAACTATAACCATCATAACGGTTCAATCCATTTTTGGTGGCCACCCAGATGAAGCCTTGCTTATCCTGTAAAATATCAAATACCATTCCCTGCGATAAACCCTGGGCAATGGAAACAGATTCGTAGGCAGGCGGATTTTGTGCAGTTGCAATTAATGAGCACCACATGATTAAAACTATAAGTAATGCCTTTATGCTGATCAGGATTTTATGCATTTGCTTATAAAGATATATGGAACGCCCATTTTTTTCGCATGGTTTAAAAAGAACCTAAAGCGCATTCTGTAAAAATGACGAATTAATCCTGTTGCTGCACAATTTGTCCGGATAAAAGAGAAGTATGTACAGGAAAATGGTGGATTTGTACTCACTAAAAGCTACTGATTTGCAGAATTTTGCAGTATCGCCCGTATTTGCCGTATCCTCCAGACTTTTTTTAAAGCAAAAAATTAAACCCTTCTTTTTTAACCAATTAATCAATTTACAATGAACAACAATCTCCGTTTTACAACAAAGATGTTTTTTCTTTTTTGTATGCTTATTCCTTTTGCTGGAATGAGCCAGACCAAAAATTTAATTTCCACCCACAGGGTTTTTCCAAAGATGGATAAAGTGATGGAATTTGAAAAAGCCATTGCAGCCCATGCTCAAAAATACCATACCGGTAATGCTTTTTGGCG
>JANNYY010000321.1:0-2711 GCA_031410355.1 Chitinophagaceae bacterium
ACCAGGATCAACACCAGGCAACCGAACTGTGTCCAGCCAACTTCTTCACCAGAGATCATTCCCCAAAAATTGGCTATAACAGGTATGCAATAAGTTACCATGGAAGCAAAAACAGCTCCTGCATTTTTTACCAGTTTATAAAATATTACAGAAGCTACCGCGGTACCTAATATCCCCAGTAATGCAGTATGGCCGGTGGAATACAAAATTCCGGCATCACTTAATGGTAAGTTAAAATATCCTGAAAAATAAAGAACAATTAAGGCCGGCACCGCATTTAAAGTAAGCGCTACTGCAGCAATTTGTAACGAACCGATATTTTGCAAATGCCTGTACACCATATTTACATTAAACCCATAACAAATGGTTGCCAGCACCACAAAAGAAACATACACCATGTTTTGGCTTTGCTGCATGTTACCTTTGCTTATTAACAATAACAAACTACCTGTAAATGCAATTAAAATACCCAGTATTTTATTACCTGCTGTTTTACTTTTAAAAAATAATGCGCCGGTAATAATTACAAAAATGGGTGTTAACGAATTTAAGGTTCCTGCCAGTGCGCCATCAATACCAATTTCTGCAACACAAAATAAATATGCCGGTAAAAGACTTCCTAAAACGCCCGATATAAAAATGATCAGCAGTTTATTACGTGGGATAATTCTAACATGTTTAATTGCAAAAGGCAATAATACGATACCTGAAAAAACAATGCGGAGTGATGCCACCTGGAAAGCAGATAAATGCAGCAACCCCTCTTTCATCATGATGAAGCTGCTGCCCCAAATGATGGACAGAATAATAAAAATAAGCCAGTTTAAAAATCCCTTATTCAATATTTAAAAAGTTGGCGTAAAGTTGATCTTTTTATATAAATAAAAAAATCTTGTTTTAGCCGGTTCTTACAAAAGTTTCAATTATGCTTGAAATAACAATTTAAAACTATTATATTTATCACATCCTCCCCTCCCTGATAAATATTATTGTAAACCTTAAAAGAAAAATCTATGGGCTTTATTAAAGAATTCAAAGAGTTTGCCATGAAAGGCAGCCTTGTTGACATTGCTGTTGCCTTTGTAATGGGTGCTGCATTCGGAAAAGTTATTACTGCTTTTACGGATGGTATTGTTTCCCCATTAATTGGCATGATCGGCGGCGCTGATCTCAGTAAAAACATGTACGTACTAAAAGAAGCTGTTTATGATGCTTCGGGAAAAGTAACCGCAGAAGCCGTTGCCGTTAGATGGGGCGAATTCCTGACTGCTATTATTAATTTTATCATTGTTGCTTTTGTTATGTTCCTGGTAATTAAAGCCATCAACAACATGAAGAAGAAGCAGGAAGAAGCACCGGCAGGACCTTCATCAACCGATATATTATTGATGGAAATAAGGGATTCATTGAAAAAATAACCTATTTCATATAAGTTTTTTTATAAAAATGCAGCCTGTTTTGGGGTTGCATTTTTTTAATCAGTTTGATGAAATATTAATAACAGCCCTCAAAGTAAATTACAAATAATTACTCCCTGTTTTGTTTTTTCCACATTCTGTATTAGCGGGTACATTTATTACAAAACTCTCTCAACTTATCAATACATTTGCCACTGTTTGGTAAGCAATTATTTACATACTAATATTTACAGGTGAACACTACATCGTATCAAATTAAGTTAGACCAGTTTGAAGGACCTTTTGACCTCTTATTATTTTTTATTGAGAGAGATGAACTGGATATTTACAATATTCCTATTACAAAGATCACTAACGATTTTTTGAATTTTATACACAGTACCGAAAAGCTGAATATTGAGTTAAGCAGCGAATTTATTTTGTTCATCAGTACCCTGATGCGTATTAAAGCAAAAATGCTTTTACCACGCAAAGAGATTGATGTAGAAGGAAATGAAATTGACCCCAGGCAGGAACTGATAAATAAAATATTAGAATATAAGAGATTTAAAGAAGCGGCTACCAAAATGGCCGAAATGGAAGCCTTGCGGTTGCTGATTGTAAAGCGGGGTAACCTGCAGAAAGAGATCTCACAAATTGGAGAAGAAGCCGGCGAAGGAACCGAGATACAAACGGTTTCTTTGTTTAAGCTGATGAAGGCTTTTGAAAAGGTAATTTTAAAACTGCAGGAACGGAATTTTAAACCAGTTCATACGGTTGTACGGTATAATTATACCATGGAAGAAAGCCGGGAGTATATGCTGAATACATGCAAAACCGAAAAGACCGTTTCATTTGAAAAGGTATTTGAAATTTGTGAAAACCGTATTCATGCCATTTTCCTTTTTCTCTCCTTACTTGAATTAGTGCAAATGCGCTACATGAGTTTACTTACCGGCGAAGGCAGAAATAATTTTATTGTGGAATGGAATGAGAACAGGGAAGATGATGTAATAGGATTATTGCCAGGAGAAGATATTGCAATACTTAACTGATGCACTCCAGCACGCCGGCCGGGGTGTAGAGGGTCAAGGAACTCATGGCTTGTAGTCGTCCAGGTGAATGGCATCGCCGGTGGGGATGCTCTCAGGTGTGGTGTCGGCCTCGCGGGCCTGCTGGCGGCGCTGGCGCGCGGCCGCACGACGCTCGGCAAAGAATTCGCGCAGCAACTGGGCCGAGGCGTCGGCCAGCACGCCACCGCAGACGGCGGTGTGGTGGTTGAGTTGCGGCTGGTCAAACAGATTGAGCACCGAG
>JANNYY010000322.1:0-11061 GCA_031410355.1 Chitinophagaceae bacterium
GTGAGCGCCGCCTGGCTGGTGTATTGAGCGAAGCCGAAGTATCACCACCGGCACAGCACCCAAAAGCGGCCGGCAAAAAAAACTATTTTTTTGCAGATTAAACTTATTGATAAATGCATTCATAAGCCTTGCCAGGTTATCTGCAGCCACCTGGTCATCTAATGTGGCAAATAGGTTTGAGTGCGGTTGTTCCCTGTATAAATTGCATGTAATAATTTACACAAAATATTTATTGTCCTGTTGCATAAAATATTCACATAGTGGGTATATTTATGGGTGAGAAGTTTTTTTACAAACTGCCGTGGGCAGTAATCTTAATAGACCCCGTATTATTTAAAGAGACTATGCAAGTATTCAAAATCAGACAAGACGGATTTAAAGAAATTAGAAAGAAAATGCTCTTACGTTCAATCCCTATGCTTTTAATAGCAGGTGCTGTTGGAATTACGATAAGCACTATAAATTCAAAACAAAAAGAGAATGATGTAAATGTTCTGCCAATTGTAATTCCAATGGCTGTTTTAGCATTAGGGTTTGGACTTTATCGTGGTGTGAACAGACAAAAGGCTTTATTTGAAAGCTACACGTTAACAATTACTAATAATCTTATTACAAGAGAGCAACTCAACACACCAACAATTTCTATTTATTTTAATGACATTAAAGAAATTGCCAAACACAAAAATGGTAGTTTCACAATCAAAGGAAAAGAGACAGCTGACCTAATTGGAATACCTGTACAAATTGACGATTATCTGCAACTTGAAACCGCATTGCAACAAATACAACCAATTGTTGTAAAAGACAAAGTTTCATTTATGGAGAAGTATCAAAGTTTGACAGGACTTGTAACAGTTGGACTAATGCTTTGTGTTTACACTGTAAATAACAAAATAATTGTTGCGTTGACAGGAAGTGTTTTGGTCGCTTTAATGGTTTGGAGTTTTATCAAAATTCGCAGTAGCAAAAACATAGACAGCAAAACCAAAAGAAGTGTTTGGTTGGTTATAATAGTTTTAGCCTCAGTTATTGCGGTTATGTTTTTCAAGTTGACAGGCTTTGTGGATATGCAAAAACATTAAGTGCGACAAAGAAAGGCTACTGTCAGCATTAAGAACATTAGCCGAAAGTCCCCACGAAAAAACCCCGCAAAAAAAACTGTTAACGGGGCATTTTGTTATTTTTTGTTGCCCGACGTCTGGCACACGGTCACTGATTTTTATAATAGGTGTTCTGTAGCCACTTCTCCGGCGCATCATACGCTTTAATCCAATATCTGCATAAGTAAAACAGGCACAGAAAAATTTATTTCGAAAATTATTTTTTAACAAATAGTTGAGCAGAAAGGAGGTTAAATTTATGCAATCTCTTAAACGTTTTTTTTCAATTACATTTTCCTTATATCGGGAACAGAAATTTCATTATGTACAAATGCCGCCTTGTATTTTCTTTTTACCTGCTTCTAATTTTTCATAAAGCACCAGGCCAAAATCTTTTTGCCAACCCCGGTTTTGAAGACATCAATAATTGTATTGAATACCATGCTGATTGTGCACCCGAGGCATGGTTTAATATACCTGCAACCAATTACCTGGTAAAAGGACGGCTTGCACAAAGACCCGTTATAGGTAATATGGTGCTGCTGGTTCCGGTAGGAAGTGTGTTGCAAAAATTTAATAACAAAAGACGTTTTGTTTACACTTTGATAGCTTGTCCATTGGTAAATGGCGAAAAATACCGGCTCTCTTTTTATATCAATACAGCCAACAATCCTTTTGAAAAACTGGATTTTTATTTTACGGAGAAAGAGCCAACATTGGGCAATCTTAATGTGTTGAACAAAACACCCACCTTTACCATAACACCACAGCATATTGATGCAGATTTTAAACTGGGGTGGAAACATGTGGCGTATGAGTTTACCGCAAATGGAAACCTGCAATTTTGTGTAATAGGAAATTTTTCACCGCTTCAGCAGGTTTATGAAATGAAAGACGCTATGAATGGAAGCGGAGATGTTTTTTACTTTATAGATGAAATACTTTTGAAATCCCTTTCAGGCATTCCGCTGTGTGCCGGTTACACTAACAACATTAAAAAAATGTATGCCCAGGATTACCGGCATACAGATAATATTACTGTAGTAAAAGATACACCCGTAATTGTAAAAAAGCGCTGGTTTATTACAGATACGGTAACCATACCTTCGGTTTTATTTAATGTAAACAGTGCCCTGTTAAAACCTGCCATTATTAAGATATTGGATAGTGTGATCAATAATATCAGCGGCACAAATATTGTAAAAATTGAAATAAACGGCTATACCGATAATACCGGAACGGTTACCAGGAATGAAGCTTTGTCATTGTCAAGAGCAGAAAGCGTTAAAAAATACCTGGAAGAAAAATTGCCCCAATTATCCACGCAATTATTTGTTTCGGGCAAAGGACAAAATTTTCCTGTAGCAGGCAATGAAACTGAAACAGGCAGAAGAAAGAACAGGCGGGTTGAAATAATTTTAACCACAGTAGAAATTCAAAATTAAATAAGAAGAATACAATCTTTTGCTTCCGCCTTGTGTTATAAAAACCTGGATATTTCTTTCACCCAACTCCAAACATCTTCACAAAAAAAATGAAATATTCAAGATTTCTCAACCCCCCAAAATGTTAATTAATATCTAAGAAATTCCCCACCCCGCAAACTCTAATCTTTTTACTGCATTTTTATAACTCCTGAACGCACCCAACTGTATAATGAGATCATTTCTCTTTCTTATTTCATTAATATTTTCTGCAAATGTTTTTTGCCAGTCATATTTTTTGCATGGTAAAATAATCAACAGCAAACAGGAGCCGCTTGCCTTTGCCAGTGTACAGGTTAAAGAAATTAAACTGGGCACCATTACAAAAGAAGACGGCACGTATTCACTCGAACTGGATGAAGGAAAGTATGACCTCGTGATTACATTGATAGGTTATAAACCGCAGGTAATAACAGTTATTGTTCGTAAAACGGGTACGGAGCAAAATATCATCTTGGAGCTTGCAGGCTCTGCCAGCCTTGCCGAAGTTGTGGTAAAAGGAAAAGATGGCGCCGAAGAATATGTACGCAATGTTATCCGCCATAAAGAAGCCATTGAAAATGCTGCCGGTGCTTATTCCTGCAACATGTATATCAAAGCATTGCAGGAAGATTCTATTCCTTTCAAAAAAATTAAAAAAAACAAAGACAGCGATTCGCTCATCAAAATTAAACAGGCCAATGCACTGCTTAACCAAATGGCCATGGCAGAGATCGTTATACAATTAGACCATGGCGGCGGTAAAAATATAAAAGAAGAAAGAACAGGCATAACCAAAAGAGGCAATATCCTGAACCTGTTTTTTCTTTCAGCAACCGAAGGCGACTTTAGTTTTTATAATAACCTCGTTAATATCCCTTCCATTTCGCAAACGCCTTTTTTATCGCCGCTGAGTTACAGTGGTTTAATGGCTTACCGTTTTAAAACACTTAAAACAGAAATGGTAAACGGGCGAAAACAATATACCATCAGCGTAAAGCCACGCCAGCTAAGCAACACAACCGTTGAAGGCGAAATAACCATCGCCGACAGCACGTGGGTGGTGCTGCATACAAAATTGAGATTACCAAAATATCATCTGGCAGCGTACGATTTTTTTGAAGTGGAGCAGCAATACAATTTTATCAATAACAAAGCCTGGATGATAACCCGCCAGGAGTTTACCTACAAAGCTGCATCGGGCAAAAAAAGATCATCGGGCCGCACGGTTGTTAGCTACAAAAATTTCGAACTCAATAAAAATTTCGATAAAAAATATTTTGGAGTTGAGTTAAGTTCCGCCACGCAACAGGCTTACGAACGCGATAGTATTTTCTGGCAAACAAACCGTACCGAACCATTAACGGCAAAAGAAGTACGGTTCATCAATTATAAAGACAGTATTTACAGGGCCACGCATACCGAAGCTTACCTCGATTCAATGGATGCCGTGATCAATAAAATAACCTGGCAAAAAATTTTATACAAGGGGCAAAATTTTAATAACCATACAAAAAGAAGAAACTGGTACCTGTCTTCTCTTCTTGAGCTATATCAACCCTTTCAGTTTGGCGGAACCCGTATAATGCCTTATTTTAATTATTTTAAAACCTACAGATCCCGGAAAAATATAAATCTTTACATGCAGGCAAGCTACGGGTTGCGCAATAAAGATCTCAATGGTGAATTACGGCTTAACCGGATGTATAATCCTTTCAACCGTGGCTTTTATTCCGTACGCATCAAAAAAAATTTCGAATATATTTTCAGCGGCGATGCCTGGATAAATATGCTCAGGCGCAGCAATGTTTATCTCAATCAAACTGTTGGTTTTGGCCATGGCCTGGAGTTGCTGAACGGATTATTTTTTTATACCGATGTGGATATGGCCTTTCGCCGCTCGGTAAGCGGTTATAAAACCAACGGCCGGATAGACAGTTTGTTTGGCGATATACTTGATAATAACCAGGCCATTGCCTTCGCATCTTACAATGCGTTTTACGCAACCCTTCGGCTGGAATATACGCCCCGCCAGCGTTACATACGTGAGCCCAAAGAAAAAATAATACTCGGTTCGGCCTGGCCCACATTTTATACAAGCTGGAGAAAAGGAATTCCGGGCCTGTTCAGCAGTAAAGTAAATTTCGATTACCTCGAGTTTGGTATCAAACAATCTTTTAAACTGGGTTTGCTTGGCACTTCGTCTTACACATTAAAAACCGGTTCGTATTTAAATCAGAAAGATCTCCGTTTGGTTGATTACAAATACCAGCGCCGCGGCGATCCAATTTTATTTTCAAACCCCAACGAAGCATTTCAATCGCTCGATTCCACCTTCCCTGTTTTCAGGCGTTTTTACGAGGGGCATTACCTGCACGAATTCAATGGCGCCATCATCAATAAAATCCCTTTCTTAAAAAAACTGGGACTGCGTGAAATTGCAGGCGGCGGCATTTTATTTGCGCCCGAACGAAATAACCTGCGCTATGCCGAAGCCTTTGCCGGTATCGAAAGGGTATTCAAATATCCCTTTAACCAGTTGGGCAAATTTAAAGTTGGTGTGTATGTAACTGGCTCTGCGGCCAACCAGTTCCGCAACCCCGTGCAGTTTAAGATCGGTATTACCACCTGGGATAAAAGGAATGGAAAATGGTTTTAGCTTTTTTTATTTTTTTTGGGGACGAACATTTTTGCTTTGGGCAACATTGTTGTGTCACTCACTTGTGCGGCATACCTTTACGGAACTTTTATCTAAGCGTAAAATAATACTGCCTAAGCCCCATCGGGGCGATAGTTTGGTAGATAAACAATTTGTGTTTTTTACAAAGCCCCATCGGGGCGGCACTTCTTTAGTTATTCATGCTGCCTGCTTAAATATCGTCCCGATGGGGCTTTGTAATTTTTAATTACCTGGATTCTACCAAAATGTCGCCTCTCCGAGGCTTCTTTAGCTTGACAGCAATGCGATAGCTATCGGAGGCTTTTTTAAAACTTTTTCCTGTTTTATGTGTGTATTTTAGTGGAACCACAAATGCTATCAGAAATTTTATGGGTTATTCTTTATTCATAATTACGTTCTTAGTTGCCCTGGTTTCCTGCAACCCGCAATCAAATCATGATTTGAAGTACAAAGACAATTTATCTTCCCCTAACAAAATATTTAAAAATGACTCTTCGGAAATCCATAGGGACACATTGATTCTAAATAACCAGCAAGTAATTCAAACTCTAAAACATGATCAATTTTATAGCCTCACATTTCTTTCAGGCGATTCTATTATAACTTGTGCGGATTATTACTTTAAGGCTGAGTTCCCAGACATTGACGGGGACGGATTTAAAGATATCCGGGTTTTTGTTTTTAGCAACACGCCAAATCAATGTGAAAATTACCTGTTTGACAAAATCTCAAAAACATTCAGGCTAATTGAAAATTGCTACCTGGACATACAATTAATAAGAGGCACTAAACTTTTCTATACATATAGCAGCACTGGCTGCTCAGATATGAGCTGGGAGAGCCATTTAAGCAAAATAGAGAATTGGCAAGAGATAAATATTGGTTTTATGAACACGAAAGATTGTGGTGATGAAGATGATGGTATATATATTTACAAGATCAACGGCAATGATGAAAAATTGATCAGCACCATTAAGATCAAAAAATTTGACAATAATGGTAAAAACAACAAGTGGAATTTTATAAAGAGTTATTGGACAAAATATCATAGCAAGTTTGAACGATGACAATTACTTTACCTCCCCCTGCTTCTCAATAATAAACTGCATGATCGTTTCCAGTTCCACTCCTGCCCGCTGCATGGCATCCATAATTTCATCGCGGTTTACATTGGCCGCAAAGGCTTTTTCTTTAAAACGTTTTTTAATGCCCTTCAGTTCCATGCCTGCATAGCCTTCGGGCCTCATCAGGCTGTAGGCATGTGTTAAACCACTCAGCTCATCAAAGGCATACAGCATTTTGTCCATTTTTGTTTCAGGCTCCACGCCAAAATGATTGGGCCCATGGCTGGCAATAGCACGTATAATTTCAGGGTCAATATCCCTGCGCTCCAATTCTTCAATAATTTTTTTGCAATGTTCTTCAGGCCATTGGTCCCAATCTGCATCATGCAGTAAACCCGCCATTTCCCAGCGCCATTGGTCTGCTTCATTCAACCCTTCTTTTTCTGCAGCCCAGCATTTCATTAAATAAGCTACCTGCTTCATGTGCAGTTGAAGCCTTTCATTTTTTACCCAGCCGTTTAATAGTTGATTTGCGTCTTCCCGGCTTAATACATTTCCGGCATTTGCAGGGTTGCCAAACTGAGACTGGTTTAATAATAACGACATGATTGCTTTATTTAGATAAGTATCAGCGAAAATATAAATTATCAGCTAACTTCAAATAAACATTAAAGTAAAAACTGATATTTAATTGTAAAAACGTATTTTGCAACTGTACAAAGCTTTATCCACATGCTTAAAAGAAAACTGCCCTATTTCGCTTAAAAAACTGTTACACTCTATAAGTTTCATGAAACAAAGACTTTCCAAAAACCCTGCTGCCCATTTATACGTAATTTATCTTTTAACCTAAATTAACAACACATGAAAACAAAGTTCTTAACCCCCCTTTTAACCATTTTTACTGCTTGTATTTTACTACTAAGCAGTTGCGAGAAGGATGATGATGCTGTTGCAATAATACCGCCACCGCCCCCACCACCGCCCCCGGCTCCGGTAGTTAAGCCCAACCTGGTATTTTATGGAATTTCTGCCAGCAATGTATTAGTAAAATATAATGCAAATGCATCGCAAACCGCACAAGCACAGTTTCCGGTAACCGGTTTACAGGCAGGCGAAAATTTATTGGGTATAGATTTCAGGCCGGCAACAGGAGAGTTGTACGGTTTGGGTAATAGTAACAGGCTTTATGTAATTAATACCGAAACCGGTGTGGCAAGAGCAGTAGGTGCTGCGCCATTTACACCCGTATTAATTGGTACAATTGCCGGGTTCGACTTTAACCCCACAGTTGACCGCATAAGAGTGGTTACCAATGTGGGCCAAAACTTCCGTTTAAACCCCGAGACCGGTGCAGTTGCTGCTACCGATGGTAATATTAATAACGCCGAAAAAATTACAGGGGTTGCATATACCAATAGTGTTGCGGGTGCAGCCAGTACCACTTTATTTGATATTGACAGCTACAACTTATTTAAACAGGAGCCCCCTAACAACGGCACCATAACTAAAATAGGCAGCGGTTTAGGCGTAGTGGGTAACGCCGGCAGTAGCGAATTTGATATTTCACCCGATAATAAAGTAATACTTGTTCCTATGACTGTGGGAACCGTTAACAGCCTTTACCAGCTTGATACCTTAAGCGGTACGTTGCTTAACCTCGGCACATTGTCTGTTCCATTGATCGGGCTTGCCATCCCTACCGACCCGGTTGCTTATAGTACAGATGCTGCTAACAATCTTTTAGTTTTTAATTTAACCACTCCAAATACACCTGTATCAAAACCTATAACCGGTTTACAGCCTGGCGAAAATGTTTTGGGTATTGATATGCGTCCCGCTACAGGGCAATTATATGCATTAGGCAGTACCAGCAGGCTATATACTATTAATTTGAGCAGCGGTGTTGCTGCTGTAGTAAATGCAACGCCTTTTACGCCATTACTTTCTGGTACTGCATTTGGGTTTGATTTTAATCCGACAGTTGACAGGATTCGTGTGGTAAGCAATAACGGCCAAAACATGCGTTTAGATCCAAACACAGGATTAGTAGCTGCCGTTGATCTTCCTTTAAATCCCGGTACACCTGCCGTTTCTGCAGCAGCTTATACCAATAATTTTGCAGGCGCTGCAACAACTACTTTATATGTGGTAGATGCAACAACTGATAAATTATATATGCAAACTCCGCCCAACAACGGCACATTGGTTGAGGTAGGAGCCTTAGGTATTAATATAACTGCAGATAATGGTTTTGATATTGCCAGTAAATCTGGTAAGGCTTATGGCATATTTAGTATTGGTGCACTAACCAAATTATATACAGTTGATCTTACAACCGGGCTGGCCGTATCCCAGGTTGATTTTACAGGTACAGCAAAAGGTTTTACAATTGGGCTTGGGTTTTAAATATCTCTGTTAGTTTTGTTTAAATTTCCGGTGGTTCATCTGCCGGAATTTTTTTTTGAAAAATCTTGATTGTGCATGATAACATATATTATCTCCCGTTGGTACTGATATTCAATCTCAATTTTTGATTTGTATTTGGATAAAACAAGAATACATATTTTGCTATCTTGTAACCAAAATGAATCATGAAAAATAGCTTACTCAAAACATACCTGCTTTTATTAATGCCGCTGCTGATGATGTTTGCCTGTAAAGCAAAGCTTCAGCAGTTAACAAATGAAGAAGCTGTTGCTTTTGCGAAAGCGGTTGAAAGTTCCATAAAAGAAGGCGATGGTGTATTCCTTGATAAATCCATTGATAAAGATGCTTTTGTTGGCAGGATGAATTTGGAGAAAACAACCGATAGCAGGGGATTTGGCGATGGTATCATGGAAAAATTAAAATTGGGTACACAAATAACCAACTCATTAACGGGCCTTGATAATTTTGAATTTATTAAACACTATATTAAGAATGAAAAACATCATTTAATTTTCAGGCTGTATGGCGATAAGGAAAGTACACTCAATTATCACGATTACGAACTGATAAAAGTGAATAATACATGCAGGATCGCCGATTTGTATATTTACCTGAGCGGAGAAACACTGGCAGAAACGATGCGTAATCTTTATAACAGTATGATTGAAAAAAGCAACAATTCCGATCTGCAAAAACTTAAAGGTATTGAAGAAGTAGGTGATATAAGAAAGCTGATGCAAAGGGGTAAAAATGGGGAGGCCAAAAAAAAATATGATGCTTTGCCGGACTATCTTAAAAATGCAAAAACCATTATGCTTTTAAATGTGCTGGTTTGTTCCAATCTGTCCAATCAGGAATATAACGAAGCTATAAATCATTACAATGAAATATTTCCTGGTGAGCAGAATATGAACCTGATGATGATAGATGGGTATTACCTGCAGAAAGATTATATTAAAATGCTTGCGGCTGTAAATGCGCTTGATGCACAAATAAATAAAGACCCGCTGCTGGATTTTTACAGGTATATATCTTACAAACTGCTGGAGGATAAAGAAAATGCCCGGTTATATTTAAACAGGCTGGTAAAAAATAAACCTGATTTTCAAAAAGGTTTATTGGAGTTAATTAGGGTTGAGATGGATAGTAAAAATAAAACAGTAGCCGATTCGCTGGTTGCCGTGTACCGGAAAAAAACAAAATTTAACCAGCACAACTTAAATGATCTGCTTAGTTTTTATTAATGACGGGTTTTATCTGCCTGCAAAATTTTTTTCAAACTCAGCTTAATAAATTTATCTTTTAAAAACCGCACTTGAATTTACCCACGGCATTAATACAATCTTTACAAAATGTAAAAGGCTTTAATGAAGAGGCGTTTAAAGCGGTGCACCAATCGGGCAGCCAGATAACATCGGTTAGGTTGAATCCAAAGAAAATCGGAAATTGGCAATCGGAAATCGGCAATGAACTAATAGAAAGAGTTCCCTGGAATGATTACGGCTACTACTTAAAAGAACGCCCTTCCTTCACACTTGATCCACTCTTTCATGCCGGTGCTTATTATGTGCAGGAAGCAAGTTCCATGTTTTTGGAAGAAGCATTAAAGCAAACTGTTGATCTTACTAAACCACTAAAAGTATTAGACCTCTGTGCGGCACCTGGCGGAAAATCAACTTTAATACAATCCATCATTTCAAAAGAAAGTTTGCTGGTAAGTAATGAAGTGATTAAAACAAGGGTAAATATTTTATCTGAAAATATTAATAAATGGGGAGGGGCCAATGTAATTGTTACCAATAATGATCCCCGGGATTTTCTGCGGCTGCAAAATTATTTTGATGTAATTGTTGTGGATGCCCCTTGCAGCGGCAGCGGCTTGTTTCGTAAAGATCCTGATGCCATTACGGAGTGGAGTGAAAACAATGTACAGCTTTGCACACAGCGGCAGCAAAGGATATTGACTGATATTATGCCTTCATTAAAAAACGGTGGCATTTTAATTTATTCCACCTGTTCTTATTCGCAGCAGGAAGATGAAGTAATTGCGGATTTGCTGGTGGAGCAGTTTGCAGTTACCAGTTTGCAGTTGACACTTGAAGAAAGCTGGGGCATTGTTGAAACGATTTCGGAGAAGAGAAAAGCTTTTGGTTATCGTTTTTATCCTGATAAAGTAAAAGGCGAAGGTTTTTTTATTGCAGCATTTAAAAAAAAGCAGGCAGAAACCGGTTTAGTATTTGATAACGGGAAAGAAAAATCAAAACAAAAAAATAAAACAGTCAAATTACCTGCAGAAGATATTGAAATATTAAAACCTTACCTGG
>JANNYY010000323.1:0-7476 GCA_031410355.1 Chitinophagaceae bacterium
CAAAGTTTAAAACTTTGGCAATGTTTCTTTTATCAGACTATAATTTTTTTAACAAAGGTTTCTCCTTTTTAAATATATAAAAAAGCTAACCAGGTTTATTTTGCATAATTTACTGCAAATAATAATCGCTATGACCTTTGACGAAGCATTTAAACAACACGTCGTTGATAAAAAAATAATTGGCTGGGGCTTTCAACAACCAACAAGAGTAAGGCTGCCCAATGGGTACGATGATTTTCCGTGTGGCTATTTTTCCGAATATGAGAACGGCTATAAAATAATTGTTAGCGGAGCTTCGCTTGGAGGAACTGCGGTGCAGGAAGTAATGATCTTAGATCCTGAAGGTATTCCCATTGCAAGAGATTCGGAAGATATCAGGGAATGAATAATCTACTATACCCTAATCTAAATATTAATCATGAAACCCTTATTGAAAAAAAAGCATTTTGCAATGGCCATCCTTTTGTTGCTTACAACCGCAGCTTATTCTCAAAAGGAATTCTTCAGGTCGCAACAGGTTTTCACCAAAGAAAACATGAATAACTTTTATTCTTCAGTCACTATTTTCGACAGCCTGGTAATTTTTAATGCAAACGATTATTATCTGTATGCCTACAATAAAAATAACGGATCGCTTAAATGGTCAACTGAAACCAGTTATAAGTCTAATGTACCTGTGTTTGTACAGGACAATATGGTGTATGCTGGTATATACAAAGATAAAATTGAACGTGCAGCACAGTTCAACCTGGCGGATGGGAAATTAATAAAATCACTCCCATTTGGCCCCCTGGCCACCAAACCATTTATAAAAAACGGGATGCTGTATGGCACAGCTATATATAATTTTGGTTGCATTGTTGCATACGATATGAAAGAAGACACTCTTGCCTGGAGCCGCTTTATTGCACATGGATACTCAACGCAGCCTTATTATTTTGAAAATAACATTATGGCTAATGCCGAAGGCAATAATTGGGTAGCCTTAGGGTATAATGGTGCATTGCTTGATACTGCCTGTGCAGTTAAAGCAGCTATTTTTGTAGAGGATATTCCCTGCGTAAACATATTTAAAGCACTGTCGCACGATGGATTGGAAATAAAAGGAAAACTGGCTGAAGGTATATTTGGCGAAGAGTCTTTTGGAACGCCACCTATACTTACTACAGATAAACTCAGCTTTATTTTATATGATGATAAATTAACCATACTCTCGGGTAAACTTAAGATAAAACAAGCAGTTGAAATTTCTTCCTTAGCTCCGGAACTGGGTGAAAATTATGATACCAGGTTGATAAAAGCGGACAATGAAACTGTCTGGATGCTTTACAGCGGTCACTTGCTGCAGTACAATCATAAAACAAAAAAACTTGTACGGTTAACCAGCCTTGCTGCATGGGAGCCTAAACAGGTTTTGGTTGATGAAGAAAATGTATGGCTGATATCGGGTAAAGACGGATTACTGTATGGGCTTTCCCTATAAAACGGGTTGCTAAAATTTGCAATTGTGACGAAAATTATTGAAGGTTGTTTAATTAAGGATACAGATCACGTACGCCAATCCGGTTAATATCATCATCCAATGTATCTGGTTTTTTATTTAATATAGAACGGATAAAGAAATAACTGGATACCGCCAGTGCTAAAGCTAATAAATAAATGGGGCCAATATTTTCCTGGCCAAAAGATATAATACCTACAATTACTCCAATCACTTCAAAAGCAATCCAGCAAAGCACACTGTATAACACCCAGGTGCTGGATTTTAATCCTTTTTGTTCAGCAAGTTTTCCATTTTTCTTTGAAAGGAATATAATAGCAATAATCTCAAGCATGATATTTTTGTTTGTAAAGGTGGGCAATCTGCACTCGTCAATGTGTCTGACGAGGATGAGCTGGCTGCAAGTGTTTGACTTGCATTTGAGACGAGTCTCAAAACAATGGGATTCCCGTCAGAGACGGGGACGAGTTTATACCAGGTCAATATCAAAATTCACCAGTTGCACAAACTCTGTCAGCCTTGCATCAATATCAGCCTTATTAATTTCTTTTAATCTCTCGGGTCCAAATTTTTCCACACAAAAACTGGCCATGGCACTGCCCACAATAATGGCTGTTTTCATGTTTTCAAAACTGATGTCTTTTGTTTTGGCAAGATGGCCGATAAAGCCGCCTGCAAAAGTATCGCCTGCACCTGTTGGGTCAAAAACTTCTTCCAGCGGTAAGGCCGGCGCAAAGAAAACATGGCTCTCATGAAACAATAATGCACCATGTTCGCCTTTCTTTATAATTAAAAACTTTGGCCCCATCTTCATTATTTCCCGGGCGGCTTTAACCAAAGAAAGTTCTCCGCTTAACTGCCTGGCTTCTGCATCATTTACCAACAGCACATCTATTTTTTTCAACACTTCTTTTAAATCATCCATGGCAATATCCATCCAAAAATTCATCGTATCCATAACAATCAGTTTAGGACGAACCTGTAACTGGTCAATCACGCTTAATTGTAACTTAGGCATTAAATTGCCCAGCATTAAAAACTCAGCGCCCTGGTAAGATTCTGGTACAACCGGGTTAAAATCTTCCAAAACATTCAGGTCGGTTATCAGGGTATCACGGCTGTTCATATCCAGGTGGTATTTACCACTCCAAAAAAAAGATTTTTTATCTTTTACAATTTCCACACCCTCTAATTGTACACCACGTTTTGTCAATTCATCCATTTCTTCCTGTGGAAAATCGTAACCCACAATGGAAATCTGCTGAATGGGTGTTACAAAATTACTGGCTGCATAGGCAACATAAGTACCTGATCCTCCTACAATCTGATCTATTTTTCCAAAAGGAGTTTCAATAGCATCAAAAGCCATGGTACCAACACATATTACTGACATAAGTGAATTTTAGATTGAAGATTTAGATTTGTTTTTAATGCAAAAAGCAAAAGTAATAGAATAAAGTAAGATGATTAGGAGTAATTTTATGAATTATAAAAGGATTTGATTAAGTTAAAGACAGCAATTATTTAAATAAATATAATCTACTCAAAGATCGCCTCCATTTCCCCCACCTTTGGGAGAGGTAAAGGGCGCTGCCACGGCTATGTTAATACAAATACATCCCGATAATCCGCAGCCCAGGCTAATTAAGCAGGTTGCTGAATGCCTTAAAGAAGGGGGAGTAATCATTTACCCGACTGATACCATCTATGGTTTAGGTTGCGATATTAACCAGCCTAAAGCGGTGGAGCGTATTTGTAAAATAAAAAACATAGATCCTCAAAAGGCACAACTCTCTTTTATTTGCCGAGATCTGAGCCATTTAAGCGATTATACAAAACCCATTGATACCCCGCTTTACCGGATGCTGAAAATATATTTGCCTGGTCCTTATACTTTTATTTTGCCTGCCAGTAAACAGGTGCCTAAAATTTTACAGAGTAAAAAATCAACGGTTGGTATCAGGGTTCCTGATAATATTATTTGCCGGCATATTTTAAGCGAACTGGGCAATCCAATTCTAAGTGCATCTTTACCTGGGGAAATGGTGGAAGAATATACGGATCCGGAAGTTATTAATGAAAATTTTGGAGATAAAGTTGACTTTGTAATTGATGGCGGTATTGGAAACATAGTTCCATCAACCATTGTTGATTGTACAGGCAGTGAGTGGATGATAACCAGGCAGGGCAAGGGCGAGTGGGAGGGATAAAAAATCCTCGGGTTTATCATGGGTAACAACTACTTTTTATCTGTTGCGGCATTTTTTTTAATCGTTGATATAAAAGTAGTTTAACAGGAAGAAACTAAATTAACGCTGACCTGAGCAGGTTGAATATTAAAACTTTTGCGGTGATGGCAGCAAAGCCCGTGTTGTTCTATGGCATTGCGGTGAACAGGAGTTCCGTAACCTTTATTCGTATCCCAGCCATAATGCGGAAAAGATGCATGAAGTTTATGCATAAATTCATCTCGGTAAGTTTTGGCTAAAATACTTGCGGCAGCAATAGATGCATACTTACCATCGCCCTGTATAATACATTGATGAGGGATATTTTGATAAGGCTTAAAACGGTTGCCATCAACTAATAAAAATTCGGGTATAACTTTTAAATCATTTAGCGAAAGATGCATGGCCGTAAAACTGGCCTGTAAAATATTTATTTCGTCAATGGTATCGTTATCAACGCGGGCAACAGCAAAAGTAATACTCTCTTTTTCTATGATGGGGCGCAAAAGGTCTCTTTCTTTTTCAGTTAAGAGCTTACTGTCGTTTAATAACGGGTGATGAAAATCTTTGGGTAAAATCACCGCCGCTGCAAACACAGGCCCGGCATAACAGCCCCGCCCCGCTTCATCCAAACCGGCTTCCACTAAGTTTTTATGTAGATATGAAACTAACATGTTGTAATTAAAATTTTTACTAAGAGGATAAAGGTGGAAAAGGGCCAAAGGATAATTCTTTCTCTTTTTTCTCCTTTTCTGTTTAATTCTCTCAGCCAAATATCAGCAAAAAACATAACACACCAATTCTTTTTTAATAACAATATTTGCTGTTGTAAATTTGTGACTACATGACTACATTCCCACAGGGTTTTGCGGAAAAACAACAGCGCTCTCAACGCCAGGTTGCAACCTGGTTATTGATTGGCGTGGTTATGATCATTATACAGGTTTTACTCGGCGGCATTACCCGGTTAACAGAGTCGGGACTTTCTATTACAGAGTGGAAACCAATAACAGGAGCACTGCCCCCCATGAATGATGCAGCCTGGCAAACAGAATTTGATAAATATAAAGTAACTGACCAGTTTAAATATGTACACCAGGGTTTTAGTTTATCCCAATTCAAATTTATTTTTTTCTGGGAATGGTTTCACCGCACCTGGGCCAGGCTGATGGGGCTGGTTTTTTTAACCGGATTTATTTATTTTCTTGTTAAGAAAAAATTTGACAGCGGAATGGTTAAGCCAATGATCATTCTTTTTATACTGGGTGCATTACAGGGATTTATTGGCTGGTTTATGGTAAAAAGCGGCCTTGTACCCGCAAAATATTTTGTTGGCCATGTGGAACTTACCACGCACTTTATTGCCGCACTTGGTTTGTTGTGTTACACCTTGTGGTTTGCATTGAGTCTTTTAATTAAAGAAGAACAATTGGTAATTAATACCCGGCTTAAAAATTTCTTGTTGCTCATCTTAGCGGTATTGTTTTTTCAATTGATATACGGCGCATTTATGGCAGGCATGCGTGCTGCTGTTACTGCACCCACATGGCCCGATATTAACGGCAGCTTAATTCCCGCAACCATGAATGAGCTTTCGCCATTTTCAAAAAACCTGGTTGCTAATCCCATCACTATTCATTTTATTCACCGGGGGCTGGCTTATTTACTGTTAGTATTAATCAGTATTTGGTATTTTAAATTTAGCTCAATTGTAAATAAAAAAATATTCAGCAGGCTTCGCATTACTGTAATGTTGCTTGTGCTGCTGCAGGTACTGCTGGGTATT
The DNA here is from genome assembly GCA_031410355.1 of Chitinophagaceae bacterium. GTDB lineage: Bacteria > Bacteroidota > Bacteroidia > Chitinophagales > Chitinophagaceae > Ferruginibacter. Next base: position 5,516 of record JANNYY010000323.1, read on the forward strand.
GTAACAGTATTGAATGCAACTGTACCAAAAATGCTGGTATTTTTTGGTGTAGCCCACCAGTTTGTTGCCATGGTATTGCTGATGATAATTGTTTCACTGCTTTTTGTTGTTAAAAGAAAACATGCGTTTTAAACGGTGAGCCACCACTCAAGGGTGGCTCACCGCAACGTTCAGCCCGGTGGGCCACCCAGCCGGGGTGACTCACCGGGCTCAGGTTTGCTTACTGCGTGTTTAAGTTGTACTTTTAAAAAACACCCTTATTCATGAAGCAATTACTGAAAGACATTTATTATTCGTTTCCCATCCAGCTTTTTATTCTTCATTTCAGAAAGTTCCAGGTTTTGCTGGTGTTTTGGTACATATTGGGAAGTACCATCAACAGCGTGTTTATGAAAAGTTACGGGGCAGATGCGCTGTTTTTTTCTCCTGAATACCTGGGCAGCGTAAATGCGCTGAGTGCAGCTATTGTGGGTGTTGCGCTGGGTGTTTTTATGATGAGCTGGAACATCACCACATTTATCCTGCATAGTAAGCGGTTTAAATTTTTAGCAACAACTAATAAACCCTTTTTAAAATACTGTATCAATAATGCGCTGTTGCCCATATTTTTCCTGGCATTTTATTTTTTCAAACTTTTTATTTTCGACCGGCACAATGAATTAATGGATGTTGGCGAAGTGCTGATCATTATCTCAGGAATACTGGCAGGGTTTATTTTTACACTTGCCATCTCCTTTGCTTATTTTTTTGGTGCCGAAAAAACAATTCAAAGAACCATTGCTCCTATAGTTGATACAGCGCAGCATTTCAATATTAATTACTACACGGGTCATCAGCAAATAGAAAATCCCGGTTTAAAAGTGAGTTATTACCTGTCAAACGGTTTTCGTTTTCGAAAGCTCAGGAATGTATCGCACTATAACCAGGCGTTTTTAGATACGGTTTTTAAAAGGCATCATTTTTCAAGTATCATCAGCATTGCATTTGCATTTATTTTTTTAATCGTGATTGGTTTTTACCTGGATAACCCTGTTTTCCAGGTACCGGCTGCTGCAAGTATATTGATATTTTTTGCAGCCATGACAGCCGTTATTGGTGCGCTGTCTTATTTTTTACAAAGCTGGAGCTTACCGGTTTTTATTATATTTATTTTACTTGTGGATGTGTTGTATAAAAATGAAATTATTGACACCCGCAATAAAGCTTACGGTTTAAACTATAATAATAAGACCGAACGCCCGCAATATAATAAGCATGCATTGCAACAACTTTGTTTGCCACAGAAAATTGCTGCTGATAAAGCAAATATGCTGCAGGTACTGGAGAACTGGAAAAAAAATCAACCCGAAGAAAAGCCTGTTATGATCTTTATAAACGTGAGCGGCGGCGGGTTACGCAGTGGTTCTTTTGTTATGAACACCCTGCAGCAGTTAGACAGTGCAGTAAACGGAAAACTGATGCCGCATACCATGCTGATAAGCGGTGCCAGCGGTGGAATGCTTGCAGCCACTTACTATCGTGAGTTATACAGGCAACGGCAAAAAGACAGTTTGTTTAATTTACACAGCCAGGATTATGGGGATGATATTGCAAAGGATCTTTTAAACCCGCTTTTTTCATCCATGGTGGCCAGGGATATTTTTGCACCGGCACAAAAATTTTGGGTTGGCAAATTTAAATATGTAAAAGACAGGGGTTATGCTTTTGAACAAAAGCTGGATGAAAACACAGGCAAAATACTTAATCACCAATTAAAAGATTATGCCGCTGCAGAAAAGGCTGCAAACATACCTTTAATGATATTTAATTCAACCATTACACGTGATGGAAGAAGAATGATGATCAGCTCACAGCCTATCAGCTTTATGATGAAACCTGTTTTATATGCAGCAGATACTACCGTAAGCCCCGATGCTGTTGATTTTGCAGCCCTGTTTGCCCTGCAGGATCCTTTAAACATC
>JANNYY010000324.1:0-1580 GCA_031410355.1 Chitinophagaceae bacterium
AAATGATGTAGTTACCATTTTAAACCAAAATCCTTCTTACAAAGTACAGATTGATGGACACACTGATGACGTTGGTAAAGATGAATACAATCAGGGTTTATCTGACGAAAGAGCTGCATCTGTAAAAGCTTATTTGGTTAGTAAAGGAATTGCGGAAAGCCGTTTATCTTCTACCGGTTATGGTGAAACAAAACCAGTTGCTGACAATAAAACAGCAGCCGGACGTGCCAAGAACAGGAGAGTGGAAATGACTTTAAGTAACTTCTAATAGTTAATTAAAAATATAAAACGAATCCCCCGATTTTATCGGGGGATTTTGTTTTATGTTCCGAAATGAATTTAAACAGCCATTGTAAGCTACCCGCTTATTTATGCGTGTACTAAATTTGATGAATTTTTAAACCCGCCTTTTTATGAGCGTGTTTAAAAACTATTCCTGGTACTTTTTTATACTTTTGTTTTTTTTGTAACAGGCTTCTTCCTTTCTGTTTTGCGGGTACCACCTGCCATTTCATACTCGCTGCTGTTTTTACCATATTTACTGGCTACGCCGGCAAGCATTCGTTCGCTAAGGTCTTTTACATCCAGCAAGCTCTGGTTGCATTTATTGTACAGATCATCAACAGTACTTAACGCAGTATTGTACTGGTTTAGCAGGCTGGTGAAATTGTCCATTGAAGTTTGGTAAGTACCAATTACCATACCGTTGCCAAGATCTAAAGCAGGGTTAATACTTTTTAATGCAGCCAAACGGGTTTTGGCGCTGTCGTATTCTTTAATACGGGCTAATTTTCTTCGTGCCATAGTGTATTTTTTAAAAGATTAAATAATACACTAAAGCTATATCACGAAAAAAGAAGATGTTTATAATTAAGTGCTAATTATATTATATTTAACAATATATATAAATGAGAAAACCACACAAAGAAATGTTTAGGCTGAACAAGAAAATGTTTAAGCTGTAGAAGAAAATGTTTATTCAATATAAAGGAGTGCTTACTCTGCACAAAGAATTGTTTTTTGTTTTTAAATGATCTCTTGCTGCGGGCAAGATATTGAGTAAGCTGTGTAAAGAAATGTTTAAGCCGCACAAATGAATGTTTAGGGTTTTGTTTTTTAATTATATACGGGGCATTCTATATTTTTTATTACTTAAAAATAATAACCGGGAAAGTAAAACTGTAACAGTTTATTACTGCATATTTTATTTATAGTACAAATAGAAACCAATTTTTAATCAAACATGCTTAATTGAAAAATGTTAGCTGTCTTTGCTAACAAATTGCTATGTATTACCAATTACCCCTTTAGGGTATTGTTTTCAAAAAAGATTCTTTTTACATTACATAAGAAACAATCAAAAACTACCAGGGGGGAATATATCAATCCAGAACGGCGTTTAAGGCACTTTTAAAACCTGCCATTATGCAACAACAGTTCCAAATAAAAAAGATATCAGCCTTATTACTCACAGGTATTTTGTTTACGCAGTCGCTGTTTTCACAAATAACAATAACGCAACCTTCCGGTTCAGAAGTTTATTCCATCCGCAAAGAAGCGGTAACCGATCCCTTAACAAT
>JANNYY010000325.1:0-5039 GCA_031410355.1 Chitinophagaceae bacterium
GATTTACGTGATCCTTATTTCAGGCAGTTGTATAAGGAGAGGAGCATGCATTTGAGTAAATAATTTTTTGGGGGGCATTAGATAAATTGAATACTATTTTCAAAGGCTGGAAAATAGAAGGATCTATTTAAACCAAACATACCTCTTATAGCAGGCATAATACTTCCATGCCTATCTTTGCAAAATGAGGCCAGCTTTAATTTATTGTTACGATGCTTACTGTGGCTGGTGCTACGGTTTCAGCCCTGTTATAAAAAAAATTGCAGCAGATTTTAAAGATAAACTTGATATTGAAGTGCTGAGCGGTGGCATGATGATTGGCGATGAAGTAATGCCCATTGAAAAGATAGGCCCATACATACAAACATCATATAAAAGCGTAGAAGAACTTACCGGAATAAAATTTGGCGAAGATTTTTTATGGCATATTAACAACCCTGATAAAAGCGACTGGGTGATGAATTCTGAAAAGCCTGCCATTGCTTTGTGCATACTAAAAGAATATTATCCCGAACGGCAGCTTGAGTTTGCAAGCGATCTGCAATACGCATTAAATTATGAGGGCAGAGACCTGGATGATGATGAAGCGTACCGCCACCTCCTTGATAAATATAACATTCAGCCCGAAGCTTTTTACAGCAAACTACATGCTGAGGAATACAAAGAAATGGCTTATTATGAATTTGCTTTAATGAAACAGTTGCAGGTTAATGGATACCCCACTGTTTTTGTTCAAACAGGGGAATTAAAATTTGAAATGATATCAAGAGGTTATACAGCTTATGAAGATGTAAAGGAGCGGATTGAAAAAGTGCTTAACCCTGCTGAAAAATAACTTATTCTGTTTCTTTTTTTTCACAAAATTTGTATCTTGTTCTTTACTAAAACACAAACTATATGAAAAAAACATTTCTAACTATCTGCTCGGCAACGCTGGTGCTGATTGCCTGCAACAACAACGGCGAAACAAAAGACATCAAAAATGATTCTTCTTCAACTACTGTATCAACAACCGAATCAAAAAGTAATGAAGCTTGGGTGCCCATTGATTCTGCCACAAGGATGAAAGCCATGGTGGATTACGGAACACCAGGTAAAATGCACGAAATGCTTGCATCCTGGAATGGAACCTGGGCAAGCGAAACCACGTTTTGGGAATATGAAGGCGCCGCTCCAAATAAATCAACCAGCATTGTAGTAAACAGCATGATACTTGGCGGCAAGTACCAAACCAGTAAACACACAGGCAACATGATGGGTATGCCATTTGAAGGTTTGGGTACCACCGGGTACGACAATGCTACAAAACAATTTGTTTCTACATGGATGGATAACTGGAGTACAGGCATTATGAGCATGGCCGGCACCTGGGATGAAGCCACAAAAACCATGACATTAAACGGCTCTATGCCTGATATCTGCAGGCCTGGAAAGGAATGCGCTTTAAAAGAAGTATTTACGGTTATTGATGATAATACACAAAATATGGTAATGTATGGCCCCGATCCTAATACGGGAAAAGAAATGAAAATGATGGAAATGAAAATGAGCAGGAAGAAATAAGCATTAAGATGCACTCATAATTATTAAAGCCCTGAATAAATTTCAGGGTTTTATTTTAGAAAGTTCTTCCGTTTTTTAAATGTCTTGTCAGGCAGGGCCAATGGTTAAATCATATTACATTTATTGCCCCCTATTGAAAATATGAGCTGAGAACAGGTTTTACCTTGTGCTATTTTTTATCATTATCTTTAGTCTTCTTTATTTTATAAATTTTTTAATGATTATGAAAAGTTGGAAAACCCTCTTTGTAAGAGGCAATGAAACTGAAGAAGAAAACACAGGCAAATCAACAGATGGTTTCAGCTTCCCTGCTGCAGAAAACGCACTAACCGCCAACTCAACCGGCTTGCCGGCTACAGGGGTTGTAGAGCAGTCGGTTATTAATGAAGTGCTTGCTGTTTACGAAAAAGGAATTGATTCCATCAATATGCCCGGGTATGATTTCTACGAGTTTTACAAAGGAATAGGCAGCATTCACAATGCAGGTGAACAGGCTTATCACATGGCTTATCAAATGGCCAAATCAATGGACAGCAGCCTTACTTCGCAAAAACTTTTATCGGATGCTGAATTTTATATCAGCAAGATAAATGAAGTGCATAACCAGTATTCCATGCAGGGCCAGCAAAAGATAAGTTCGCTGGAAGCAAAAAAAAATGAGGAGAAAAATAAACTCACTGCAGAAATTAACCAGGCTACACAAGAGGTAAGTCAGCTCCGAAACCAGGTGCTGGCACTGGAATCTGAGATCAATCAAAAGAGGCTCAGGCTTACAGCAGTTGATGGGGAGTACCAGCCACAGGAAAATACGATCAGGCAAAAATTACTGGCAAACGATAATGCCAAGCAATTAAGCATAATAAAATTAACATCAGTAAAAGAAGGCATCCTGAAATTTGTTAAATAAAAACAACTTAAAAATGGTACAAGACAACAGTAAGGTTTTGGAATTACCGATTCTAAAACATTTTTCTAAAGGGGAAATTTCCTTTAATCCCCAAAACTGGCGCAAAGGCGAAAAAGGAATTGCATCTGTGCTGGGCCTTATTATATTTGGTACCATTGCATGGGGCCTTTACCAGTTTATTTTACCCATTGTTTTTACCTGGATAGGAAAAACCCTGGGCGCCATAGCAGTAGCAGTATTGGTTATAGGATTTTTTATTTTACTGCCCGTAATTATAAAAGGCTTTAAAAAACTGGCCCGTGCGCTTCATAAAATGCTGATACGATATGACCCTTTTGGTGAACTGGCAGAGCAAAAGGAAAAAATGGTGGAGAACCGCAACAGGTTTAAGCAGGCAAAAACCAAAATAAAAGCTATTAAAAGCAATATGGAATCTGAATCGCTGAAAGCAGAAAAAGAAGCAAAGGAATACCAGGAAACGGTAATTACCATGCAGAGCAAAGCGGAAAGTTTAAAAAATAAAATGACTTTGCTCGATGCAACCAAAGGCCCCGAAGCGAAAGAAACCGATGAATATGTAGAGTTGCAGACAAACCTGATGCGGACCTTAAGTGAAGCGCAACGGGTAAGCCACATGCTTAACCAAAGCACCGGCCTTGTACGTAAATACGGAAGCCGTGCACATGTAATTGGCAAACTTGACCGTAAATTAAATATGGTAGATACCGCCATGGAAATTAAGATCGCTGATTTTGATGTTAGTATTGACATGCTTAAGAAAGAATATGCATTTGCACAAGCTGCCAGGGAAGCAACGGAGCAGGCAAAATCGGCCATGTTATTTACAAAAAGTTGGGAACTTGAATATGCTTTGGATGTTGTTACCAGCACCATTTCGATGGATATAGCCAGTACAAAAGAAAACCTGATTGACCTGGATTCACTTACGAGCCAGTATTCAGTTGACAGTGATGAGCTGTATTCAAGATTAGATAAACTGGCCGACCAGATAAAAACCAACAGTTACGATACGCCGGATGCCCAGCGTTATAATAATCCAAATTATAAACTTACCGGCCAGGATAAAATGGAAAGCGGTGGCTTTGGCGATATTTTTAATTCATAAAACAAACTATATAAAAAATGAAATGGTCTAAATTAACTTTCTTGTCAAAAGCGCTCATTACCATTTTAATAGCTGGTGGTATTGGGGCCGCTGTTTATTTTCTTTCGCCGGGTTTAAAAACATCGGAGAGTAAGAAATTAGAAAAATTAAATGTAGAAGAGGGCGATGTAAACAATATAATTACCTCTGAAGAAATGCCCCTGCCAACTGCCGATGCTTCTTCTGCCGCAGCATCAAAACCATTGATACGCATTGCAGGCTATGCCTGGAATGCGCAATCGGGAATTATTGTTGCCAATGGCGGGCCCAAAACAACCAAGGGTTCATTGATGGAAAAAAACGGGGTAAATGTAGAATTGATAAGGCAGGACTGGCTTACAGAATTGCGCAACCTGCAAATGAAATTTATTGATGAAGTTGATAAAGGAAATAATTTTCCGAAAGAAGGTGTGGCCGGTATAATGATCATGGGTGATGGCGTTCCGTTTTATCTCAGTTCTGCACAGCAGGCCATAGATGATAAATATGGTAAGGGAAAATACAACCTGCAGGTAGTTGGCGCTGTTGGCCTTAGCTATGGCGAAGATAAACTGATTGGCCCGCCAAGCTGGAAGATGAACCCACAATCAATGAAGGGGGCCTTAATTTCTACTGTTGTTGGCGATGGAGACTGGGTGGTTGCAGTAAACTATGCATTTGCCAACAATATAAAAGTAAATCCCGACCCCGCCACTTACGATGCAGAAGCGGTAAACTTTATTGCCGCTGCCAATGATGATTATATTGAATCTTCCAAAGATCTCATCAAAGCGCAAAAAGAAGGTTTTACCATTCCGCTTAAAGAAGTAAAGAATGGTAAGCTTACCGGCAAAACAATAAATAAAAAAGTAGATGGATGCTCTACCTGGACACCCGGCGATAAAATGGTGTTTGATGCACTGACCGGTTTCACTGATGTTGTTTCCACCAAAGAATTTAATAACCAGATGGCTACGGCTGTTATTATGGTAAAACAATGGGCCGAAAAAAATAAAGATGTGGTTTTAAACATTCTTAAATCATCTTACCAGGCCAGCAACCAGGTAAAACAGTACGATACCTGGAAGAAAAGAGCTTCAGAAGCAGTTGCTAAAACATTTAACCAGGAAACGCCTGAATATTGGTACAGCATGTTTAAAGGCGAGAAGGGTGAGAAAAACGGCATCTCTTATAACATGGGTGGCTCAAGGGTTTTTAACCTGGCAGATGCCAACCAGTATTTTGGTGTAACTGATGGTACCAACAGGTACAAAGCCGTTTACGACCAGGTTTCAAAATATTTGGCAGAGCTGAATCCCGCCGGATTTAATCAAAATGTAAAAAGAATTGTTCCGTATGAAGAGGCAGTTAACCTTTCTTTTTTGAAATTAATAGAAAATATAGATGCCGGCAAAGCTGATGTAG
>JANNYY010000326.1:0-1768 GCA_031410355.1 Chitinophagaceae bacterium
TGCATGGGATCTTTTTCACTGAGTATGCCGCGGTTTTGTATGGCAACAGCCTGTCGTTGTGCATTTATCTGGCTTTGCAAAACCAGCAACTGTGTTTTGGCAGCAACGATCTGGTCTTTTAAAACATTTACCTGTCCGTTAATATCATCTAACTGTTTGGCAGGCACCGCATCTGCTGCAACTAATTTTTGAAAACGCAATTGCTCTTTCTCCAAAGTTTTTAATTGCTCATCATACACAGCAATCTGTTTGTTTTGCAGCAGGAGTTGCGATTGCAGGATACTTATCTGCGGTGCCGCATCATTTGTTTTTTGCTGTAAAGCTTCAACTGATGATGATGCCTGGTCTTTCTGTAATTCAATAGCAGCAGGATCAATTTTACCCACAACAGAATCCTTTACCAGGCTTTCACCTTCTTCCACATTAAATTGTAAAATTTTACCGGTTGCTTCCGCAGATACAATTATTTCATCGGCTTCAAAAGTTCCGCTGGCATCATATTTATTGTTGCCACTGTTACAGGAAATAAACCCGGTAACAATAAGTGGCAGCAATAATTTTTTAAAAATTGATTTCATATATTTTAATTTGAAGTTTTGTATTTTAATTACCAAGAATGAGATTATAATTATATTGAGCCTGCAGCCATTGTATCTCATGTAGCTTCTGGTTAAGCAGGGATTGGTTCTCCGCGTTCAGTTCGGTAATATAGTCGGAAGAAGTTATAATCCCGTTTTCCAGTTTGAATGAAGCATTCTCTTTGATCTTCGTTCGTAACTTAACTATCTCCGCATCGGTGCTCACCAATTCCTGGTATTTTTCAACTTCATTTTTTTGTTGAGCCAGTAACTGGCGGTTGTTAGATAAAAAATTTTCTTTTTGCTTATCTACTATTTGTTCCTGTATCTTAATTACATCCTGCTCTTTCTTTTGTGTAAAATGGCTCATGATAGGAATGTTAAGTTTTATCCCGCCAATATAAAACAACTGAAACTCGTTTTTCAATTGATTTAATCCAGGCCTGCCGTATCCCCCATTGGCAAAAAAGGAAAGCTTGGGATTTGATTTAGCGCTGATCAATTTACTTTGCTGCTGAAACTGTTGTTTTTGAAAATCAAATAATTTTAACTCCGGACGAACAATTGCTGTTTCTGCAACATCTCCAAAACCCGGCGGTTTTACAAAAGAAGTATTTTCGGCAATTCCAGTGCCGGTAAGTATTTCCAGCATTTGTACAGCATCTTTTTTTACGGCATTAAATTCGATGATCTTCTGCGATGCTTTTAATTGTTCTGCTCTTAAAACATCCACATTACTATTGGTAGCAATTCCGTTTGCTGCCTGTGCCGAAACTTTCTTTATATTATTATCCAGGTCCTGCTGCACAATTTTCATCAGCGCAATATTCTCATCCATTAATAAAGCAGTAAAGAAATAACTGTTCACTTTTTGTTTAAGCTGGTACAGGTCAACCTCCACTTTCTGGCTTTCGATATTGGTATTAATATGCTGTAGTTTTTTTTGTGCGCTGATAATACCGCCATCATATATTGGCTGAATGACTTCAAGCGTTCCCCTGTACTGGTCTTTGCTTAGTTCATCAACGGTAACACCCGGCAGCTTTACCGGAAATGATGTTACTTCCGACTGGTAAGTTGCCTGTGCATTCAGATCAACCTGTGGCAGCCATTTCAAGTTTTGGTTTTTCTCTGCCATGTTACCGGCAGTAATAGCTAAAGCTTTTTGCTGAGCCAGTGGCGAATTGGTA
>JANNYY010000327.1:0-11498 GCA_031410355.1 Chitinophagaceae bacterium
CCTTGTTGAAAAATATACCGACCGCGATACTGCGATCCTTGCATCAAAATATTTTGCAGTTGATATTGACAGGGAGAGCCAGTCTGCCTTTATGCTTTTCCAGGGACAGAAAGGGCATGAGGATGTTGAAATTTTACTGGCACAGGAATTTATTGAAGGCCATTTTGCAGATAAAATAACGGTTGATGTTTTGGCGCAGAAGTTTTCGGTTGGCAGAAGAAGTTTTGAACGCAGGTTTAAAAAAGCCACCAACAATACGGTGGTTGAATATATACAGCGGGTAAAAATTGAAGCTGCAAAACGAAGTTTTGAAAGCAGCCGAAAAAATATTAATGAAGTGATGTTTGATGTGGGATATACTGATACCAAGGCTTTCAGGACGGTGTTTAAAAAAATAACAGGGTTAACGCCGATAGAATACAGGAATAAATATAATAAGCCGGCCGTAGTAGATTAACAACGGGTAAAAAAAATCATTGAAACTTTTATTATTTTATTTGGTATATTATTGAAATGGTTTAAAGCCGGAAAATACATTGGCAGATTCCTCTACCTGGCCCACAGGAATAAAATCACATACCTCTGCATAGGCTCCCCACATTTTTAAAACTTCAGGATTAGTATGAGCCTGTTCTATTGCAGCATCTGATTTCCATTCAAAAACTTCAATGATAGTTCCGTCCTTTGCTTCCATCATCACAGTAGCCCTGTCAGTAACCAGCCCCTGGCTTTGCAGCGTGGGATAATGTTTCCGCATTAGTTGCTGCAATGCTTCTTCCTTTCCTGGTTTTGGCTTGTAAGCCACAATTGAAATATGTCCTTCCATAATATTTTTATTTTGTAAGATGATAAGTTGTTTAAAAAGAGTTTACCTGCAGCAATAAGTTTTATAAAAAATCATTCCAAAGGCAATTCTATATACTCTTCATTTCTGGGCTTCAGGTGTTGATTCATGATAAGGCGTGCACAGGTGTTCCAGCGCAGGATTGCATCTACTTTTTCGGGAGGGCTGATGGCTTCTGCTTTTTCATAATGATCCATTGCTTCCCTAAGCCATTCGTAGGCAGCTTCTCCTCCATCCGGCATGCGTTTGGTAAGTTTGGATTTTCCCTGGCGTTCACATATCAGCCCTGCATAATAATGCTGGTCATATTCACCAGGCAGGCGTGGCAATAATTCCTTTGCACGGCTCAGTTCGCCCATTGAAGATGTACCAAACTGTTCAGTAATTGCCAACAGCATGTTTACAAGGGCTTCGCTGTTATCCGGGTCTGCATCCAAAATATCGAGACAGATACTTTCGGCCAGCATGGGTTCGTTAAGCAGGCGGTATCGTACGGCTTTTTCGAGTGCTGTAGGAATACTTTCTATTGAGATAGGCTTGATCTGAAACATGTTATTATATTTTTAAAGATTTAAAAATCCGGGTTATTATTTATTATTTTTTTTGAACGAAACATCCCAATCAATTTTTTAAGGGGGTCATAAAATTTATCGGCTACTCTTTCCTTAAGCGGAATAATAGCATTGTCGGTGATCGTAATCTCCTGCGGACAAACATTGGTACAGCATTTTGTAATATTGCAAAAACCAATACCATCTGTTTTCTTCAGGTCTTCCCTCCTGTCTTCCACATCAAGCGGGTGCATTTCCAGCGCCGCAATATGCACAAAATACCGGGGCCCAATAAAACGGTCATGTAAATGATGTTCCCTCAGTACATGGCAAACATCCTGGCATAAAAAACACTCAATACATTTTCTGAATTCCTGCACCCGGTCAATATCTTCCTGCATGATGTGCCAGGTACCGTCCGCATTATCTGGTGGCCGCGGTTTGAATTTTTTTATTTTTTTCTTCACCTCAAAATTCCAGGAAACATCAGTAACAAGGTCTTTTATTAATGGAAATGCTTTCATGGGTTGAACCAGGATGGGTTTATCCATAGGCAGTTCATTCATCCTGCACATGCACATCAGTTTAGGAATTCCGTTTACTTCTGCAGAGCAGGAACCGCAATGCCCGGCTTTGCAGTTCCAGCGAACCGCAAGATCATTTGCATATTTTGCCTGTATCAGTAAAATTGCATCCAGTACAACCATACCTTCAGAAATTTCGAGTTCGAAACTCTCGAATTTTCCACTGCCGGCATCGCCACGTAATATTTCAAATGTTGCTGTTGGCATTATTTCATTTCTTCTATAATTTGTTTCAGGTCTTCCCTAATTTCAGGTATGGGTTCTTCTCTTATTATCATTTCCCCTTCGGTATTCTTTTTTATTACTAAATTAAATTTAGCGCTTTGTGGATCTTTGTCTGGATAATCTTCCCTGAAATGTGCACCCCTGCTTTCTTTTCTAACCAATGCAGCCATCAGTATTGCTTCTGAAGCAATAAGCATATTATTAAGATCAAGCGCTGTATGCCAGCCGGGGTTAAATTCACGGTTGCCGGTAACTTTTACATTATCGGCCCGCCGCCGCATTAACGCTAAATGCTCCCGGGCCCGTAGCATTTCTGTTTCATTGCGTACAATACCCACAAGTTGCTGCATCATTTCCTGCAGTGCAAACTGAACATCAAAAGGGCTATCGCCATTTTCTCTTTCAAAAGGTTCCAACGCCCATTTTTCTATTTTTGTAATTTGATCTTCATCAATAGTTCCGGCATTATTTTCTTTTGCAAACTTTGCTGCATATTCACCGGCTCTTTTTCCAAAAACTAATAAATCGGAAAGTGAATTACCGCCAAGCCTGTTGGCTCCATGTAATCCTGCGCCACATTCACCCGCAGCAAAAAGGCCAGGCACGGTTGACATTTGTGTTTCCGGATCAACCCTGATGCCACCCATCATGTAATGTGTGGTAGGGCCAATTTCCATGGGCTCTTTGGTAATATCAATATCCGCCAGTTTTTTAAACATGTGGTACATGCCGGGCAATTTTTTCTTGATATGAGCTTCAGCGCCCGATATCTTTTTCTTTATCCAGGAGATATCAAGGAACACACCACCATGCGGACTGCCCCTGCCTTCTTTTATCTCCCGTACAATGCAACGTGCCACGTGATCACGGGTTAATAATTCCGGTGGCCGCTTGGCATTTTTATCTCCCTGTATGTACCGCCAGCCTTCTTCTTCATTATCCGATGTTTGGTTACGGTATGGTTCCGGAATATTATTGAACATAAACCGCTCTCCATTTTTATTTAGTAAGATTCCGCCTTCGCCACGTACGCCTTCTGTTACCAATATGCCACGCACACTCGGCGGCCATATCATACCGGTAGGATGGAACTGTAAAAATTCCATATCAATCAGTTCGGCGCCGGCTTCGTATGCCAGTGCATGGCCGTCGCCAGTATACTCCCAACTGTTGCTCGTTATTTTATATGCACGTCCCACACCACCCGTTGCAAGTATTACCGCTTTTGCACGATAAGTTTTAAAGCGCCCTCTTTCCCTGTCATACCCAAATGCGCCAACAATACGGTCGCCATCTTTAAGCAGAGTAATAACGGTGGATTCGCCATGCACTTCTACACCCAGGTGAATGGCATGATCCTGTAAGGTTCGTATCATTTCCAATCCCGTGCGGTCGCCAACATGTGCCAGCCTTGGATATTTGTGGCCACCAAAGTTTCTTTGTAATATTTTTCCATCTTTGGTACGGTCAAAAACGGCTCCCCATGCTTCTAATTCTCTTACACAATCAGGCGCTTCTTTTGCATGTATCTCCGCCATGCGCCAGTTGTTGAGGTATTGTCCGCCACGCAGGGTATCTGTAAAATGTACTTTCCAGTTATCGCGGTCATCAACATTAGCCATGGCCGCAGCAATGCCCCCTTCTGCCATTACTGTATGTGCCTTACCCAATAAAGATTTGCATATTAATCCCACACTTACGCCATGCGAAGCTGCTTCTATAACAGCACGAAGGCCGGCGCCTCCGGCGCCTATCACAAGCACATCGTAATTGTAAGTGTCGGTTGAAATCATGAAGTGTTTTTTATTTTTTGTTCATTGTTACCTATACCCGTAACATCTCTTGACCTCATCCTCTTATCCTTCTCCAAGGATGTTTCGACTCCGCTCAGCAGGACGGCATTACATGCAAAGCCAATCATTATATCTTCCACATCAACTTTAGCTTTTTACTCTACACGTTGCATCAACTCCAATTTTTATTTACGGTTTGAATTCACATGAACTATCTGCGGCCAAACTCCCCCTTTAGGGGGTCGGGGGGTTTAAAATATCCTCATATCCCTCCACACCCCCATCGCACACATCCGCACATAAATATCAGTAAACCCAACCCAGAATAAGCTCATCCATGCCCAAAGCATGTGCTTACGGTTGAGGCAGCTTACACATTTATACATAGTTAAACGAACCGGTTTACCCGAAAGACGGTCCATGAAGCCGCCAACAACATGGCGGAGAGAATGGCAGCCGAAAGTATAGCCTCCCAACAGCACAACATTCACCGTTAACACCAAGGTACCAACACCAAGGCCTAAAGATTTTGCACCAGTAACTGTATCAGTAAACCATAATGCATTCCACACATCAATAGAAAGAAAAATTATGAAGAGCAAAGCGATGTACATAAAATAGCGATGAACATTTTGTATGATGAGCGGAAAAGAATTTTCGCCACGATAGGTTTTACGGGGTTCTGAAACTGCGCAGGAAGGCGGATCGGCCCAGAAAGCTTTGTAATAAGCACCACGGTAATAATAACAGGTGAGCCGGAACAAACCCGGAGCCCATAATATCAGTAAGGCAGGCGACCATGGCATCCACAAAGGCCACCAGCCTGGTTTTGGCCCAAACCAGCTATGCGGCGAATCACCAAAAAGTTCAGGTGAATAAAGTGGTGATATAAGGGACCCATGATGATAGTATTCTCCCTGGAATGCAGCCCAGGTAACATAAATAACAAAAGAAGCCAGGCCGATGAAAGTAAATAATGGTTTCACCCACCAGGCATCTTTGCGGCTGGTGTAACCAAAACGATGGATCGTTTTCTCCAAATTTAATTCTGCCATATTACCGGCTTAAAATTATGAAGCCTGTCTTATAAGACAGGAATGAAAATATGGTTTGCACATTTTTTTCAACGGGTAATAGAAAGACCTGCCTCTAAGATAATTCAAAACGGGAGATATACAACAGGAAAAATTGAATTGGTAATATAGAGGAAGTTTAAATCATTTGAGCGGGCTTAATGAACTAAAGATGTTATTTAATATACAGGATAAGGTCGAAAATTTTTAATACATCTGGGTCTGCTCCTTTAGCTTTTATGCTTTTAAATATCAGTATGTCACCAGAAATGCAAGAGTTAATTATTTTTTTTGTTTCTTTTGAAAATCTCGAAGTGAAATTATTTGATTCAATTCATGGAGTATTTTTTGATAATTTAAGTGTTGTGAAACTTATGAGTTCGGCTGAAATATAAATGTCGAAAGCCGGAAAAAAATATCTTTCACTTAAATACACATAACTCTCATAGAAGCACCTCCCTGAAGTTAAAAGTTCAATAGAGTTACGCCGTACAAGGAAGTCCCGCCGCGGGGGTAACGATGTTTAATCAACAAACAAAACCGGAAACAAAAAATAAATTTTAATTGCTCCGCCAAACATTATTACTAAAATCAACATCCGGAAAAACCTTCTCTGCATCCAATTCTACCTTCTTCAATTCTTCTGTGGTGGGCAGTTTTACTTTCCAGGTATGGGTATTGTTCCAAACCTCTACAGGCAGTTTTAAAGTTCCTGTTTTACCGCTCTTTGTTTCGTAACTGATGTTTACGGGGAAAGCCATTTGCTCTAAGTTGGCAATGGTTACAATAGCACCTTCTGATGGTTTATTATTTTGATAGTCAACGGCAGTTATGGCCTGGTTAAATAAATAATTTTCAACAAACCAACTCTTCCAGAACCAGGCGAGGTTTTCGCCCGATGCATTATCCATAGTTCTAAAAAAATCCCAGGGGGTTGGATGTTTGAATGCCCAGCGTTTTATGTATTCTTTAAAGGCATAATCAAATCGGTCGGGGCCTAAAATTTCGTTACGTAATAATTCCAGACCATAACCCGGTTTACTGTACAGCGCATTGCCAATATTAGTTTCCCGGAGAGCATCGGGTGTACTTAAAATAGGTTCGGTATTTTTGCTAAACATATATTTTGCTGTAAACTCCATGTTCTGATTTCCATTTTTGTATTCTCCGTTATTAAAATCATCATCAGCAAGTGAATTAATGAAGGTATTAAAACCCTCATCCATCCAGCCATATTTACGTTCGTTGCTGCCAACTATCATGGGGAACCAGGTATGGCCAAACTCATGATCGGTAACACCAAATAAGCCGTCGGTTGTTGCTTTAGAACCACAAAAAACAATTCCCGGATACTCCATGCCCCCAACATTGCTGGCCACATTTACAGCAACAGGATAAGGGTATTCAAACCAACGCTTACTGTAATTTTCAATACTGGCCTTCGTGTATTCTGTAGCCCGGCTCCAGCCTTTTTGGCCATTGCTTTCAGCAGGATATACACTCATTGCCAATGAAGTGTTTCCACCGGGTAAATTTATCCTGGCTGCATCCCATATAAAACTTTTGCTGCTGGCCCAGGCTGCATCTCTTGCATTGTTCATTTTAAAATGCCAGGTCAATGTATTTCCCTTTGGCCTTGATGAAGGATCTGTTACTTCTTCTTCGGTACGAATCATTACTGTGTTATCACTTTTTTTTGCTGCTGCCAAACGGCTTTGCTGTGTTGCGGTTAACACTTCGTTTTCATTCATTAATTCTCCACTGCAAACAACAATATGATTTGCAGGAGCCGTAATGTTAATATCAAAATCGCCATATTCTAAATAAAATTCACTAGGGCCAAGGTAAGGTAAAGTGTTCCATCCTTCCACATCATCAAACACACATAAGCGGGGATACCATTGCGCAACGGCAAAAATATTCCCGTTCTTTGTTTTTAATATGCCACAACGGTCGGCGCCATATTCGGGTAAAGTAAATGAATAGTCAATTTTTATTTTGATCAGGTCTCCACCTGGTTTAAGGGCTTTGGGTAGCCGTATCTGCATCCTGGTATCGGTAATAATATAATCTGCAACGGTGTTTTGCTCACCTAATTTTACTGAACTGATATTGAAGCCGCCATTGAAACCACTTTTACTGTCGCCATAACGGCTGCGGCCATTTAGAGGCATGCGGGCCTGCCCCCTGCTTTCTTTATTAAAAAGGTTCTGGTCTAACTGCAGCCATAAAAAAGGCAAAGCATGCGGACTGTTGTTTTTATACGTAATGATAACTGAACCCGATATCTGGTTGGTAACATCGTTTAAAGATACATTGATATTGTAATCGGCTTTATTTTGCCAGTAACCGATATTAGGTTCTCCTGTTGCAGCCCTGCTGATAGTGCCTCCGGTGGGATAAAAATTTGGTGTAAACAAAGCATAAGGATCATACTTTGAATTAATTTCATCCTGGGCACTTACTGTAATTACTGAAATGATTAAGAAGCAAACGCTGCATATTTTTTTATACATAAAATGAATTTTGTTTTCGAAGTTAAGTTAAATCGCGAAGCCTGGAATACCCTGCAATGGGTAGTTGTATTATTGCCATTCTTTTATCAAAGCCCTGCCTTTATTTTTAATGGTTGGGTCGTCTTCGGTTTGATTGGGAAGTGTTATCATTAACTGCAAATAAGCAAAGGCTTTGGTTTTGTTATCATTATCCTTATAGGCTTTTGCCATTTCGAAATAGTTCAATAAAAATTCGGGCCTTAAAGCACGAGCTTTTTCAAAAGAAGCAATGGATTGTTTTAGAGTAGCCGGGGGAAGGCCTCCATAAAAAAGTTTTACAAGCCCTCTTTCCAGGCTGTTTAAATTACTTATCTCGTACTGCCACCTGCCCAGTACATGCCAGGCCTTAAAATTTCCGGCGTCGCCGGCAATAGCTGCATCCACATATTTTTTTACTTCTTTCGCATTTTCAATTTTATCGCGTCCGCTTTTAGCCATAGATGAGCGGCCAAGCGCAATCGCCATTACGCAGTTGGCTTCGGAGTTTTTAGGATCCACCTTTAAAGCAGTTTCTGCATAAATTTTAGCCGCCGCATAATATTCGCTTCTTAATTTGGTATTTACGGTTTCACGCTGGCCAATGCGGCTGCACAACTCGCTGCATTTATTTAATGCATACATATTGGTAGCATTCAGCTTTAAAACTTCTTTAAATTTACGAAAAGAGGCTTTTTCATCCGGTACAGCTTCCAGCCGGTTGCCTTCTTTAATGAGCGCATTAATATCCTGGGCATAGCTGCTCATGCCTGAAAAAAAACAAAGAAGTACCGGGATTAAAAATTTCAAATTAAAAGTCTTTTTTATAATTAACGCTTACTGAGCCTTCCATATTTGGTATAGGTGGATTTTTTTTCTCTACGGAAACAGTGATTGATGTAATACGGCTGTCTAAGTCAACTATTTTTTTAGCTATATCCTGGGCCAGTGTTTCCAAAAGTTTTGCAGGGATATTCATTCTTTGTTTTATTATTTCGTAAACGGATGCGTAATTAATTGTTTGTTGCAATGTTGTAATTTGTTCAGATGTATTGAACGATAATTCAACATTTACTTCGTAACTGTTTCCCAAAATTCTTTCTTCTTCATGCACACCATGAAAAGAAAAGAAAATCAAATTATGGAGATGTATTGTAAACATTGATGGATAATTAACCCCCTCGATTTCCCAGGGGGGAAGTTGTGGAGGAGATTGTTGCGAAATTTTTAAAGCTATTTTCTTCCCCCTTGGGGGATTGAGGGGGCTAATGGAGCCCTTTTTCACTCAGGTATCTCTCCGCATCCAAAGCCGCCATACAACCTGTACCAGCCGCAGTTACAGCCTGCCTGTAAATTTTATCCTGCACATCGCCCGATGCAAATACCCCTTCAACATTTGTTTTTGATGTACCCGGAATTGTTTTTACATAACCGGCCTCGTCCATATCAAGCAAACCTTTAAAAATACCAGAATTGGGTTCATGCCCTATCGCAACAAAAAAAGCACTTACCGCAATTTCCTGCTTCTCCCCTGTTTGGTTATTTTTAATTCGAACCGCTTCTACTTTTTTGTCACCAAGTACTTCATCAGTTTCACTGTTCCAGTAAATTTTGATATTGTGTGTATTGATAACCCTGTTGGCCATTACTTTACTGGCACGCATTTCAGCCCTGCGAACAATCATGTGCACCTGCGAACAAATTTTTGATAAATAAAGCGCTTCTTCCGCTGCTGTATCGCCGGCACCAACAATTGCCACTTCTTTTCCTTTAAAGAAGAAGCCATCGCATACTGCACAGGCACTCACGCCATAACCATTCAGGCGTTGCTCACTTTCAATGCCCAGCCATTTGGCCGATGCACCGGTTGAGATGATAATTGAATCAGTTTCTATCCATTTTTCTTCATCAATTTCTACTTTTAATGGCCTGGTACTAAGATCAACTTTGGTAGCAAGGCCATAACGAATATCGGTTCCCATACGCTTTGCCTGGTTCTCAAAATGTACCATCATTTCAGGGCCCTGTATGCCATCCGGGTAACCCGGATAATTTTCTACTTCGGTAGTAATGGTTAATTGCCCGCCGGGCTGAATGCCCTGGTACAAAACAGGGTTTAATCCTGCCCTTGACGCATAAATTGCTGCTGTATATCCTGCCGGCCCCGATCCTATTATTAAACAATGTACTTTTTCTGTTGACATAAATATTGTACTGTATTATTTGTTGCGAATGTAAAGGAATATTTAGTAAAAATGATCAACGGGCAATAACAGTGCCCACCAGCGAGGCGTAGCCACAAAAAGCGCCAAGAGCACCATTGCTGATATTGCCAATTACTTTACCCGGTTGCGAAAATGGATTGCCAATACTTTGCTGGTTAAACTCCCAGGTGTTCCAGAATGTGTAAGTGGCTTTATCAATATTGGAGAGTTTGAAAGATATAGTATCGCCTCTTGCAAAAAAATGTTCATCGCCTGATGGGGCGGGATTGTTTCTGTCAACACCCGGATCAACCTGTCCCTGGTAAGTTGTGCCATCAATTACTTCATCATTAAACACCGAATTGAAACCCGGTAAAAAACGTTCACTGTTTTTTTTTGTGTAGTAACGAACATAGTTACCCAGCCCCGGAGGGTCAATTGCCCTTGCCAGTAAAACCCTTTTAGAAGTATCTACATTTAGAGGGGGCAACCTTGTCCAAAGGCTGTCGAAAATTTTTGTAAGTGCGGGAATGGTTGTTTTAGATGTATAGACCTGTCCATCAACTTTTACAGTAAGGTTGTATTGTTTGTTAAACTCCCCAACAAAAGCAGTAGCAAGATTTGCAGAATCAATACTATAATAATAAATAAAATACCCGTTTCCAAATGGCACTGTGTATTCTTTAAATTTATGCGTAACAATGCCATTGCTCATGCTAACTTCTGCATTATGCACAAATGAACTGGCCAGTATCTGCGGGCTGATAGCACCAAAATAATCAAGGCTTTTACTAAGTGCAACGGTTGGTGCCTGCCCGTTTTCTACCTGGGCATCTACCACTAAAACCGGTTCAGCATATTTTAAATTGAAATCAATATTTTTTTCGCAGGAAAAAAACAAGATGCTTATAAAACCAAGAATGACCAGTTGCTTCATACCGTACAAAAATAAATAATGTAAATCAATCATCTACTTGTTAATATTAAACAATAAAAACGCATTAAAGTTTTAATGTCCTAAAAAAATCCTCCTGTTTTTGGCAGGAGGATCTTTATTATAATTTCAAAGTTTTATTAACCTAAATAAGCCTTTAAGGCACCACTGTACCGGGCTTTTTGTAAACGTTTAATTGCTCTTTCCTTTATCTGGCGGATGCGTTCTTTGGTCAAATCGTATTTCTGTCCAATCTGCTCAATGGTAACACCATTTTCTCCATCCAAACCAAAATAAGCATTCACAATCTCGGCCTCCCTTGGGCTTAAAGATTTTAATACCCGGCGAATTTCATTTTTTAATGAATCGTGCATTACATCCTCATCAGTTTCATCACCGCCTTTCAACAGATCGCCCATAGCTACATCTTCGGCTTCATGCACGGGTGCATCAAGGGAAGTATGGCGGGTATTGCTTTGAAAAATGTTGTTGATCTCCGTTTCACTCATCTCTAACAATTCGGCTAATTCTTCGGTACTTGGCTCACGCTCATGTTCCTGTTCAAAAGCCATATAGGCTTTGTTAGCTTTGTTATAGGTGCCAATTTTGTTTTGAGGCAGGCGCACTAATCTGCCCTGCTCTGCCAAAGCCTGTAGTATAGACTGGCGAATCCACCACACAGCATAAGAAATAAATTTGAAACCCTTGGTTTCGTCAAAACGTTGTGCTGCTTTAATTAAGCCGAGGTTACCTTCGTTT
>JANNYY010000328.1:0-8024 GCA_031410355.1 Chitinophagaceae bacterium
CAAAGGCAGGTTAGCGTATCATAATTTTATTGAAGCCGCCGGTTTTTTACCTGCATTTGCAAAAGAAAGGTTTGATAGATCAGTAGCAATTCTTGACGAATACCGGGCAACGAACAACGCACAACCATCAACTCTTAATCCACATGCGCCATACTCTGTATCAACGGAACTTTTTGGGATGATCAATAATTTGCCCAACAATAATTTAATAACCATTCACAACCAGGAAACCGCAGCCGAAAATGAATTTTTTGAAAAAGGCACCGGAGATTTTTTGCGGCTGTATAAACAAATGGGTATTGATATTTCGTTTTTTAAACCAGGCGGAAAATCAAGCCTGCAAACCTGGCTGCCACATTTTACAAAAGAGCAATCAATCATTTTGGTGCATAATGTTTGTACATCTAATGAAGATTTATGGTTTGTAAAACTGCAAACTGCAAACTGCAGACTGCAAACTTTCTTTTGCCTTTGCCCCAACGCCAACCTCTACATTAGCAATAACCTGCCCGATGTAAATATGCTGATGCAGCATACTGATAACATTGTTTTAGGAACCGATAGCCTTGCATCAAATGACCAGTTAAGCATCCTGGAAGAAATTAAAACGCTACGAAATAATTTTAAGGAACTGGATTTAGCAACATTGCTGAAATGGGCTACCAGCAATGGGGCTGCAGCATTGCAATTGAACGACAGCCTGGGTAGTTTTGAAAACGGGAAACAACCCGGTGTGATACTGATTGAAAATGATTTTGAAAAAGTAAGCAGGCTTCTTTAATTGGTCTGGGAAAGATTAATCACCACCACCACATCCTCCACTGCATCCGCTACATCCACCCGCATCACCACCGCTGTCTCCACTGCTATCGCCTCCATTGCTCCCTGAATCAGTTGCATTTCCATCACTCCAGCCTCCGCTTGCTCCACCCCCGCCAAAATCACCACCTCCAAATTCTGAAGCAGCCGAACCACCAAAATAATCAGAAAGGGAATCATCAGCATAGTAGGAATTTGAACTATCAAAAGAATACATCGTTTTTTGCCTGGAAGAATAATTTTTTGCTTTTAATTGTTCTTTATCAAATTTAGTTTCGCCCCAAATATCTGCTGGTGGTACAAAGCCAAACTCACTGATATAAAATTCAATGGTATCTAAATACTGTGCATTAAACCTGCCTGTTTCATCTGCCATGGGTACCAGTTCAGGATTATGATCAAACTGGTAAACTATCACCTCATCACAAAACTGCCGGTATGCTTTGGTAAAAAGCAAATGCTCGTGCCAAACCACATCAATTATTTTTGAGGGCGTAACATGAAAATTGCTGACAACCCCGAGATAGACAAATTTTTTATACTCCGAAACTGCTTTTAATGCAAATGCATTATGCCACCCGTGTTTTCGTGCTATTTTAGAAGCAAAAGCCTTGCTGAATGCATCGGTACCGCCAAAAGCGGATGTAACCTGCTGCCAGAGATTTGCAGGTACCAGGTGATCAAAATGATAGGCTCTTAATTTTAACCAAAGCTCTTTTTTATTCATGGTTTGCGGGTTTGAGTTTTAAAGATATATGGTAGGGGCAAAATAAAAGAATTTAAAATCAAATATCTTTATACTCAATGCAGAATATGAAAAAGAAAACAATTTTGATTTTTGGTTCCGGGCATTTAGCTTACCGGCTTAAAATAAAATTAGCTGCCGGCAATTACCAGGTTGTTCATGCTACAATTGATGAAATTAATGCCTCTGCACAATCGGTTTCTTTACTGGAAAACCTGCAGCAATATATAGAAAAGATACCCGCTGATTCAATTGGAATGTTTTATTTGCTTGACGAAAAGGATGAAGTTAACCTGCAGTTGATCATTGCCCTTATTTCTTTATATCCCGGTATTGCAATAGCGGCGTCTTTGTTTAACGAAAACCTGATACCTCATTTGCAGGCAGCGCATAGTAATGTAATCATTTTTAACCCTGCAAAAATTGCTGCCCCGCATTTTGTGGCAGCCCTCTATCAGCCTTTAGAAAGAAAGATTGATACGAACGCTGTAAAAAATGCAGTAAAAATAAAGACTAAACAAAAAGATTCCCTGGTTAAAAACCTTTTAATTTCCTTTACCAGTTTACTTATTATAGCAGTATGTTTTTTTCATTTTTACGAAAAATTATCCTGGGTTGATGCTGTTTATTTTGTAGTTGTAACTGTTGCTACTGTTGGGTATGGTGATATTAACCTGGCAAACTCTTCGCCTGTAAGCAAAATGTTTGCAGTAATGCTTATTCTTTCTTCAACTTTTTTTATCTGGATGATCTTTTCTTTTACCATAGATAGGATCTTAAAAAAACGTATCCTGCTGGCTTTGGGAAGAAAAAAATATCACTATACCGGACATATTATTCTTTGCGGCCTTGGCAGGCTTGGGTATTTTATAGCCGAGGAATTATTGCAAAAAAAGGAGCAGCTTATTATTATTGAACAGGATGAAGACAGCAGGTACCTGGATTATTTCAGGCAATTGGGGGCCGAGGTTTATATAGGAGACGGAAGACTATCCAAAGTGCTTGATGATGTAAATGTTTCAAAGGCGCAGGCTTTAATTTCGGTAATTAATAACGACTCTGTTAACCTGGAGATAGGATTAAATTCCCGCTCTTTCCAGCCCGGCATCCGGCTAATACTTAGAATTTTTGATGAGCAGATGGCTAAAAAAATAAAAGAATTCCTGAACATTCATCTTACTTTAAGTGCCAGTGATATTGCTGATGAAAAATTTTATGAGATATTAAAATAAGCAACGAAGCTGATGGCTCTAAGTTGTAAGCTCCTGTACAATGGTCCCGACGGCTGAAGCCTTCAGGCCCTGCTACAACACCTCATGCAGTACCATCAGTGTTTTCATCTGCCCAAAATCAGTTATATGCAAGGCATAATATTCCAGGTACCTTAATAATAATACTCGCCTTATTTCGTGGTTAAGTTTAAATTCTTCCAGTTCATAAGGCTGCATCACTTTCAATAATTGTGCAGTAAGTTCAGCATTTTTTCCATCCATAAAATAAGGATGGGCCGGTTGATGAGCAATAAAAATCCCTTCCTGCAAATCCAATATTACATTATCGCTGCTGTAATTATCTGTCATACGGAATCCAAAAAAATGAGTAAGGTGCAGGGTAAAAAACAAGGCAAAATTTGCTGCTATAATTTTGTTTGCCCGGTCCAGTTCTAAAAAAGATTCCTCACAAAAATTAAACAGGTCTGCATTTGGTTCGGGTTGTTTTAAACATTTTTGTATAAGCTCGGCCATGAAAGAAGCTATGCTGTTTTTTATAACATCGCTCAGCAGGTTGTTGTAAAGTACAGCCCACGAAAACTCTTTAATACGCTGCATCGTTTTGTTATCGCTGTGGTAAACAATCAAATCTAAAATGGCGGTGGGCTGAAAGTGGTTGGCTTTTGCAGAAGATTTTTTTGAAGTGCGTACTCCGTTAACCATATAAGTTTGTATGCCAAACATTTCGGTAAATATGGTAACTACCAGGCTGGTTTCGCCATATTTAATGCTTCTTAGTACTATGCCTTTTGTCTTATGTGTCATTCCGGGCCTTCTTTTTGCTACTGGTCTTTGAGAGGCTTTGGTCGTACGGAGAAGCAAAGCCTGCAAAACTGTTTCCCAAGTGTTCTTTATTTCTTGTGGAAAGCTTTATCCTGGTTTCAAAAATAGTTAACTTATCAGCAGTTAAACCATACAATTAACTTCAAATAGGTTTTCTTTGCAAATTAAAATTCAACCATTCACTTATGTGGCAGCAATTAGCAAAATTTGTTCTTAAGTTCAGGGCACCATTACTTGTACTATTATTATTGGTAACTGCAGTTATGGGTTTTTATGCATCAAAGGTTAAGCTCAGTTACGAATTTTCGAAAGCCATACCCACCGATAATCCTAAATACAAAGAGTACATAGCTTTTAAAGAAAAGTTTGGCGATGATGGTAATTTACTGGTTGCAGGAATTGAAACTGACAGCCTGTTTACGTTACAAACTTTTAATGCTTATAAAGCACTTCACCAGGATCTAAAAAAAATCAGGTATGTGGAGGATGTATTAAGCATTCCGGCAGCAATGGATCTGCGTAAAGATTCACTTACAGAAAAACTTGTTGGCCAAAAAATATTTCCGGATACGATACAAACACAGGCAGCATTAGACAGTGCTGCAGCTCATTTTTTTAACCTGCCGTTTTACCGCAGCCTGCTTTACAATCCTCAATCAAAAGCTTACCTGGTTGCTGTTCGTATTAATAAAAAAATACTTAATTCCAAAGGGAGAACTGAAGTAATTAATAACATTACCAAAACCGTAAAACTGTTTGAAGAAAAAACAAAAATAGCCGTTCACCTCAGCGGCCTGCCTTTAATTCGTACCGTGGTTGCCGACAGGCTTCAAAATGAAATGAAGTATTTTTTATTTGGTTCGCTGTTATTAAGCGTGCTCATACTTTTACTTTTTTTCCGTTCCATCAGCACAACCCTGCTTTCGTTACTGGTAGTGGTTTTAGGCGTTATCTGGAGTATGGGCGTGTTGTATTTATGCGGCTACCAGATCACTTTGCTCACCGCATTAATTCCCTGCCTGGTAGTTGTAATTGGAATACCTAACTGTATTTATTTCATCAACAAATACCACACTACCTGGCTAAAACTCATGGAGGGGTCAAAAACCGCAGGGGAGCTAAAAGAAAACAAAAAACAATCGCTGATAGATATGGTGAGCAAAATGGGTGTGGTAACCTTGTTTTGCAATTTAACCGCCGCAATTGGCTTTGCTGTTTTTGCATTAACCAAAAGTGCCATTTTGCGTGAGTTTGGCGTGGTGGCAGGTATCAGCATCATGATCATTTTTGTAGTGTCGTTTATTTTACTGCCTGCTGCATTAAGTTATTTGCCGCCGCCAAAACCATCGCAAACAAAATACCTTAACAACAAATGGATCACCAGTTTTTTATTGCGCATTGAAAGATGGGTGTTTCATCATAAAGCAGCAGTGTACATAGTTACTGCGGCCGTTTTAGTTTTTGCCGTGGTTGGTATTTTTAAATTAAAAAGTGTTTCATTTATTGTTGATGATCTTCCTAAAACTGATAAAATTTATACTGATCTTAAGTTTTTTGAAAAACATTTTCATGGCGTAATGCCGCTGGAAATTGTGGTGGATACAAAAAAGAGAAATGGCCTGGCTGGTATGCGGGCTTTGGCTGTATTTGAAAAAGTTGATAGCTTATCAGCCTTTATAACAGCACAAAAAGAAATGAGCCGCCCGCTGAGTGTTGCCGAAGGTTTAAAGTTTGCCAAGCAGGCTTTTTTTGAAGGTGACTCAGCAAATTACCTGCTACCCAATAGTTTTGATGGCGCTTTTGTGGGCGAATACCTGAGGCCAAATAAAAATGACAGTCGCAGTAACAACAACCTGTCAAAAATGTTAACCAGTTTTATTGATACATCCAGGCAAAGCACCCGCATCAGTATAAATATGGCCGATGTTGGCACTGAAAAATTACCCATTTTACTAAACGGTATTCAGCAAAAAGCAAATGAAATATTTGATACGGCATCCTATAAAATTAAACTCACCGGCACCAGCATTACTTTTTTAGAAGGCAGCCGTTTTATTGTAAACGGTTTAAAAGACAGCATCTTTTGGGCATTTGTTTTAATCGCTTTTTGTATGCTTTATTTATTTAAATCTGTACGCATTTTATTGTGTTCCCTTATTCCTAATCTGATTCCCCTTGTTATTACGGCGGGGATTATGGGTTGGGCGGGTGTTCCTCTAAAACCATCAACAGTGCTGGTATTTAGCGTTGCATTAGGTATAGCGGTTGATATTACCATCAGGTTTTTGGTTAACTATAAACAGGAACTGCCATTATACAACAACAATGTTATGGAAACAGTAAGTGCAACTATTAAAAACACCGGTTTAAGTATTGTATATACGGCCCTGGTATTAATTGCCGGGTTTGTTATTTTTTGTGTAAGTAGTTTTGGCGGTACCAAGGCGCTTGGCTGGTTAACCTCTGTTACCCTGTTGGTAGCAACACTAACCAACCTTGTTTTATTGCCCGTATTATTGTTATTGTTTGCTCCAAAAAAGAACATAACAAAATCATTATAAAACTTATTTAAACTCTTTAATATCAATTGTTTTAATAATGGCATCACTCAAATAGCTTTCTGAAGAACTAAAAGCAGCTAATGAGGCAATAAAATTGTCAAACTATTTGATAATTACAGGTAATGTGAATTATATTTGTCGCTATAAACTTTTATGCACATGAGAAAATTGATTTTAATTTTATCGGCTGTATTTGTATTTGTACTGCATGCAGCCGCCCAGAACCGGACAATAAATGGTAAGGTTACTGATGACAAAGGAGTTCCTGTTGAAGGAGTTTCAGTTACAAGCGCTGATGGAAAACAGGGAACACAAACAGACAAAGACGGAACTTTCAGTATTTCAATTCCGGCATCGGTTAAAAGCCTGAATTTTTCAAACGTAAATTTTGAATCCTTTTCCCGGTCTTTGGGCAGCCAGTTAACAGTAAATGTTTCTTTAAAAACCAAAAACACTAACCTGGAAGAAGTGGTGGTAGTGGGTTACGGTACGCAACAAAAAGTAAAAGTTACCGGGTCAATAGGTAAAGTTGGAGGCGATAAGATTGCAACGTTAGCTACAACCAGTTTTGATAAACAATTAGCAGGCCGTATTTCGGGTGTGCAGGTTGTAACAGGATCAGGATTAGTTAGCGCTGCTCCCCGTATCCGCGTTCGTGGTGTTAATTCCATAACACAGGGACGGGATCCTTTATTTGTTATTGATGGTGTGCCTACATTTTCTGGCGGCAATTCCAGTGTTGCCAATACCAATTTACTTGCTGATATTAATCCTGCTGATATTGAGTCTTACGAAGTATTAAAAGATGGTGCTGCAGCAGCCATTTATGGTTCAAGGGCTGCCAACGGTGTTGTTTTAATCACTACAAAAAAAGGAAAAAACGGTAAGCTCAATGTAAATTATGATATGTACATGGGTTTCAGTAATGCCTTTAGCATACCCCGCTTACTGAATGCAACAGATTTTATTACCATTTCCAATGAAAAATTAAAAAATGCAAATTTGCCAAACGGTGCATTTGCAGATGCTGCAAATACCAATACAAACTGGTTTGATAATATTTTTAATAAAAACCCTTTTGCACAAAGCCATACTTTATCTGCAAGTGGAGGTTCTGATAAATCTACCTTTTATTTGTCGCTCAACTATCTTTCACAGGATGGTATTATAAGAACCAATTATAACAGGCGTTACAATTTCAGGGCTAATATGGAACACCGCCCAAATAAATATTTTAAATTTGGTAATAACATTACACTCAGCCGCACGGAAGATAACGACCAAAATAATGGCGGTAACGCATTAAGTGGCGCAATGGCAGGGGCAATGAGGGCTTTGCCTAATGTGCCAATTTACCTTGCTTCACACCCAACCGGTTATAATATTACACCGCCACCAAATAATGATGCCTTGGGATCAGGGGCTAATACCAGGGTAATTGAAAATAATTATACCAATATTGCCTACGTGCTGGATAAAAATATTTTTAGAAACGAAAGGACAAGGGTTATTAATAATTTCTTTTTTGAGTTAACCCCGGTAAAAGGAGTAAGCCTCAGAACCCAGGCTGCGGTTGATTATCAAACCGGTACAGATTTTCAAAGCCTGGATAAAATCCATGGCGATGGCCGTGGCTCACAGGGAAGTCTTTTTAACCAAAGCCTTCAATCTACCATCTTAACCTGGCAAAACTATGCTACACTTAATAAGGCATATAAGCGTCATACAGCCGTATTGGTTGGCGGGATAGAAATGCAGCGTAATAATACTCAAAATTTTAATGGCCAGGGAACTACAATCTCAGATCCATTCTTCCAAAATATTGGGCTTATTTCAAGTACTTAT
>JANNYY010000329.1:0-3383 GCA_031410355.1 Chitinophagaceae bacterium
GTTTGCGCCAAATCTACTACAGCATTATTGCAACATCAAATTTGTTCTCGACAGATAATCACGACCGACCAGAAACTGATTTACCGTGTTGAGACTTTATGTATGAAGGAGAAGTTTATTATCGCTGAATTATTGACCGCCGTTTGCGTGGATATCAGCCAGGCAGTTGGCATCTAAAGAAGGAATGTTGCCCCCAATCAGGGAACCGAGGATATCGGTTGTTTCTGCCGCATAATACATAAGACAATTGCGATTATTGCAATGGTTGCCATGTGCCGCATCCTTATGATTGGTTTGCATAGGAGACCCCAGATCAACCAAACCCAGTATGTGGCCAAATTCATGTTCCAAAACAGTGCTTTCTAATTTTGTACGGCTGGCCTGGCCAAGCCCACCCGAATTATCATGAATGGTTTTGCCTAAAATGCTCATGGAAGTATTCCTGTATGCCAGTCCTAAAACATTTGCATCTGAATAATTTCCATCAGTATATAAAAAATATACACCTAACTGGTTGCCGGATGTATAAGCCGTACGGTTGTTTTTTTCAATAGTTGCAATATCATTTAAGGTTAAAACAGTATTACCTGCCGAAGCGATCTGTGTTTGAATGACCGTAACAGCGCCGGGTTTATTAATGAGTGAATTGATGAAGCTGGTTAAATTATTAATGGCTGCAGCATCGGGCTGAAAGCCGGGCATGTATTGTATCTCAATTTTTACAGAACTGTATTTTGAAGCAGTTAATAAATCATTTGCTGAGGCACCAACAGTTTTATTATTTTCAGTATTAATTGAAGGAAGATTGGTAATGGTATCAGATTTTTTACAGCTTCCAATGCCAAATAATAAAAAACTGATAAAAGCAATTGTCTTAATTTTCGTGATCATAATATACTGATTTTATTCAGCCTTATTAACGAAAATATCGTGCCAAAATATTTAAAGGTTTTCGAAAATGGTTCAGGCCGCAAAAGCGTCCCGGCCCTACTCAACCCAATCGGCAATAAAAATATTGGTATCCCTGGTGCCGCCATTATTGCGGTTGCTGCAAAAAATTATTTTTTTACCATCGGGACTAAACATGGGAAATGCATCAAAAGATTTTTCAGCAGATATTTTTTCCAGCCCGCTGCCATTTTCATTTACAATATACAGGTTGAAAGGAAAACCCCGCTTGCTTTGATAATTACTTGCAAAAATTATCCGTTTATTATCCGGCATAAAAGCAGGTGCCCAGTTGGCATTGCCGTAATTGGTTATTTGCTTTGCATTGCTGCCATCTGTGTTGGCTGTAAACACTTCCATGTTGGTTGGTGCTACCAGGTTTTCGGACAGTAAATCTTTATACTCTTTCACTTCTGCTTCGGTTTTGGGCCTGCTGGCACGCCAGATAATTTTCTTTCCATCGGGGCTAAACCAGGCACCGCCATCATAACCCAATGTGTTGGTTACTTTTATTTCTTTGCCGGTTTTTAAATCCATAATGTACAGATCAATGTCGCCATCTTTTGTGCTGGTGTACAACATTTTTTTTCCGTCGGGCGATATGGTTGCTTCTGCATCGTAGCCTTTACTATGGGTAAGTTGCTTTATAATGTTACCATGCAGGTCACTCATAAAAATATCGTAACTGCTGTATAAAGGCCAGATGTATTTATTACCATATTTCGACCTGTCAGGCACCGGGGGGCAGTTATCTGCATCCAGGTGTGTGGAGGCATATACTATGTGTTTTCCATCCTTTAAAAAAGCGCCACAGGTAGTTCTTCCTTTGCCGGAGCTTATTAACTTAGGGTCAAATTTTTTGCCGGGCATGGGTACTTTTCCAACCCATATCTGGTCGCAAAGAATACCAGCTTTAGGATTTGTTCTTTGAAAAATGATCCATTTCCCATCGAAGCTAAAATAGGCTTCTGCATTATCGCCACCAAAAGTCAACTGCTGCATGTTGGCAAAATGTTTTTCGCCCTCATATAAAAGCGTATCTTTTTGAGATACCCGGCTGCTTTTATTAATAGTATTGTTTTTAAAAGAAACCGCCGCAATTACCACAACAGATAATAAACCGGAGAAGATCAATTTTTTCATTGTTTGTATTTGTGACCGTAAAGGTAAAAGATGTTAAATTTTATATTGTCAGGAAATTGTCATCTGGTTTAATGACCGCAGTACTTATTTTTGCAGGATGATGAAAAGCGTAATGTTATGCATGGTTTTACTGGTACCTTTCATAGCCTGCAATAACCCCGGTCATAAAAATGAAAATGGGGAAACCGCTGCTGCACCTGCTTCTGCCCGTGAAAAAATATTAAAGGATTCCATATTAAAATTTCCCGGATCAATTTTATTAAAAGAGCAACTGGTTCAATTTTACCGCGACAACGAAAATCTTGACAAAGCCATAGCAACAGCAGATGAGGCTTTACTAAAAGACAGTGTAAACGACAGGCTATGGGAAATTAAAGCCACTTTACATTTTGAAAATGATGATACCTTAGATGCAAT
Source organism: Chitinophagaceae bacterium (assembly GCA_031410355.1). Classification (GTDB taxonomy): domain Bacteria; phylum Bacteroidota; class Bacteroidia; order Chitinophagales; family Chitinophagaceae; genus Ferruginibacter. The sequence goes on from JANNYY010000329.1 coordinate 2,509, forward strand.
AAAAGCCTTTGAAACAGCCTTGCAGATAAAGCCTGAGCCACGCTATATTATTTTGCTGGGTTCATTGTATGCACAAACAAAAAATAGCAAGGCGCTTGATATGGCAGATTTTTTATTACAGGCAAAAATTGCCGGTACTGAGAAGGAAGCATTTTTTATTAAAGGTTTATATTATAATTATACCGGCGAAAAAATAAAAGCCATCAGTTTTTTTGATAAATGCCTGAACCTTGATTACAATTATATGCTTGCCTACCGTGAAAAAGGAATTGCATTGTACGATATGGGTAAATATGAAGATGCTGTTACGGTTTTAGATAAAGCTGTTACGGTACAAACAAAATTTGATGAAGGTTATTACTGGCTGGGCCGCTGCCTGGAAAAATTAAATAAGCCGGCGGAAGCCATTGAAGAATATAAAACAGCATTGATGTATTCGCCGGATTACATTGAAGCGAAAGAAGGACTTACAAGATTGGGCGTAAAATAATTGCAAATGATGAGTGATGAATTATGAATTAACTTCACATCCTGAATCAGCAAAACTCAAAACTCAAAACTCAAAACCCAAATGCTCATCATCGCCCCATCCTTATTAGCTTCCAATTTTTTAAATTTAGAATCTGAATGCAACATGCTGAATGAAAGCAATGCAGACTGGTATCACCTGGATGTGATGGATGGCCGCTTTGTTCCCAACATCAGTTACGGCCCAATGCTTGTTGAAGTATTCAGGAAAGCGACTAACAAAATCTGCGATGTGCATTTAATGATAGAACACCCCGGCAACTATGCCGAAGCTTTTAAAAAAGCAGGCGCCGATAATCTTACCGTACATATTGAAGCCTGCCCGCATCTGCACCTCAATATTCAAC
>JANNYY010000330.1:0-5543 GCA_031410355.1 Chitinophagaceae bacterium
CCTATCACGTTTTCATCAATGCGTTTCATATTTTCCAGGTTGGCCAGTTTATATTTCACCGGTATTTTTTGCGCAAAATTAACCAGCTCATTATCTAAAAAAGGGAAACGTTCTTCCAGGCCATTTGCCATAGCCAGTTTATCACCTACCAGCAATAAACCCGGCAAAAAAGTTTTTATTTCAAAGTACAAACTGTTTTGGATATGTTCCTCAGGCGTATTGTATTTTAAATTTTCATTAAAAGTAAATACTCTTTCAAAAACCTTTCGGGGTTCATTGATATCTATCTGTGCCTGAATATGCGGTTGAAAAAGTTTGGGTTTATCTTCATCCATTACCAAACGCTGCCAGAAGCCATAATAATTATCAAAAAATTCGGGCGCATTCAGCGATTTAAAAACCCGGTAATAACGCCAGGGATAGCCACCGTATAATTCATCGCCTCCGGTACCCTGCAAACACACTTTTACAAACTTACTGGCCAGCCTGCTAATATAATAATTGGGATAGCTCATCCCTACCCGCAGGTCTTCCAAATGCCACACAACCCGGGGTAAACTCCATCTTATGTCACCTGCATTGATCACCTGTTCGTAATGTTCAGACTTAATAAAATTTGCTGTTAACTCTGCATCCACCCGTTCATCAAAACCAGTTTCGGTTCCAAGTACTTCACTCATTTCGAAACCCGCTGTAAAAGTGTACATCCTGTCAACATGTTTACTGGCTAATACACTCAATGACCCGCTATCCATACCGCCACTTAAATAACTGCCTACAGGAACATCAGCAATCATCTGTCTCTCTACAGCATTTGATAAAAGCCGCTCAGTTTCTGTACTGGCATCTTCTGCCGTCATTGTATTATCAGGCTCAGTAAAATTATAGTCCCACCAGGACTGATGCCTGAAATCAGGTTCATCAACACTTATTTTTATAGTATTTGCCGGAGGCAACATGGTAACGCCCTTAAATAAAGTATGATAGGCAAATAAATTCTGAAAAGTAAAGTATTCGTTTAATGCAACAGGATTTAGTTCTACTTTAAAAGCCGGGTGTTTCATAAAGGCCTTTATTTCTGAAGCAAATAAAAACACATTGCCCTGTTGCCAGTAATACAATGGTTTTACACCAAACCTGTCTCTGCTTAACCACAATTCTTTTTTGGTTTTATGCCAGGCTGCAATAGCAAACATCCCATCAAGCCGTTCAAAAAAAGATGTACCGTATTCAGCAAGGCCCTCGGCAATTACTTCGGTATCACTGGTAGAAATAAACTCATGCCCTTTTGACTGCAGTTCTTTTTTTAGTGTTGGAAAATTATAAATGCACCCATTAAAAACAATAACCCATTCTTCATTGCGTGATGACATTGGTTGAGCTCCATTTGCAGAAACATCAAGTATAGCAAGACGCCTGTGACCAAGGCCTGCATACTCATCAATAAAAACACCTTCGCCATCAGGCCCCCTGTGAACAATGGCATCGGTCATTGCTTTTATCGTTTGCCTTGCTACGGGCTCACCATTAAAATTGAATATGCCAACTATACCACACATTATTTATTGTTGATGAGTTTTAAATGATGAATGATATAATCAAAATCTTCTTTTACCATTTTATTATGCATGGGGATACTCATGGAAAACTGATCTGCATGGAAGGCTCCGGGAAAATCTTGTGGTTTTATATTGTACATTTTTGCATATACATCAAGCATGTGTACAGCATGTGTTCCCGGCCGTGTAGAAATTCCGTTTTGCTGTAAATATTCCATGATATCATTTCTCTTCATGGGCGCTTTGCTTTCATCAATATAGGTTACATAACTCTGCCAGCCATGTTTATATCCATCGGGCACAACGGGGGTTTTTAACCATGTAATTTCTTTTAAATTTTCAGCATAGTAATTTGCCCATTGCTGGCGTTCATCTATAAATTTATCTAACTTAGATAATTGCACCACTCCTATGGCCCCCTGTATATCTGTCATCCTGTAATTGTAACCTACCATTTCAAAAGCCGATAAAATATAAGGCTTGGGGCCATGATGGCGTTGCTCTTCTGAAATGGACGCCCCATGATTTCTTAACCTGTCTAAATGTATTGCTATATCATCATCATTGGTAGTTAACATTCCTCCTTCGCCGGTGGTAACGCTTTTACGGGGATGAAACGAAAAACAGCCCACATGGCCTAATCCTCCCGCGGGTATACCGTGCAATGCGCTGCCAGAAGCACATGCCCCGTCTTCAACTATTTTTAAATGGGGAAATTTTTGTTTTATGGCATTTACATCAGCACACAATCCAAATAGATGAACTGGGATAATGGCCTTTGTTTTATCCGTAATTTTTTCTGCTATCTTGTTTATGTCAATATTAAATGTATTGATATCAATATCTACAAAAACAGGGGTTGCATGGCAATACTTTACCGCATTAGCTGTAGACACCCAGGTAAAAGCAGGTACTAATACTTCATCACCTTCTTTTACACCACATGCAATTAAAGCTAAATGAAGAGCAGTTGTACAATTGCTTACAGCAAATGCATGCTTTACATTATGCCGTTTAGCAAAATTGGTTTCAAACTCTTTAACTTTTGGCCCTTGCGTTATCCAGCCACTTTCTATTGGACCTTTACAGGCTTCCCATTCTTCAACCCCCATTGATGGCAACCCAATGGGAATAATCCTTTTTTCCATTTATGTTTTTTATTTTTTATCTAGCCCGGTTTCTATCCGCCAGTTTATTAATTTTTGTAAGCCCTGTTCTAAATTATATGTATACCTGAACCCCAACTCTGCTTCTGCTTTTGCTTTACTGCCAATTCTGTTTTGCACCAAAGCCCTGGCATCATCGGCACTGTATGGCTTATAGGTTACTGTTAAGTTTGATTTTTTTAAACGTAAAATAGTATCGCACAATTCTTTTATCGTGGTTTGTACTTCGGTACCTACATTGTAAAACCCAAAACCTGTTGCCGATTTCATGGCCTGCACATTACACCTGGCTACATCTTCTACATAAATAAAATCATAAGCCTGGCTGCCATCACCATTAATTACAGGAGCTTCGTTGGCTTCTATTTTATTCAGCATAATGGGTACTACGCCGGTGTATGCCGCTGTTTGATCCTGGTTAGGGCCAAACACATTCATATACCGCAAACCAATTACCTGTAAACCATACCTGTCGTTAAATGCGGTAGCCATAGCTTCGCCGGCAATTTTGGTTGCACCATAAAAATTTTTATTGTTGTATGGATGTTCTTCCGTCATGGGTAATTCAACAGCATCGCCATATACAGAAGCTGATGAAGACCAAACTAATTTTTTTACATTATTTTTTACACAGGCTTCCAGCACATTAAATGTGCCTGCAATGTTTACATCAAAAGCGGTACGGGGATAATCTTTGCAATGCAGCAGCCACATAGCAGCCAGGCAAAATACATAATCCACATCCTTCATGGCATCGTTCAGTATATCTGTTTCCCGGATATCGCCACCCACCGGATAGATGCTGCAACGGCCGTCTTTCAGCGCTTCGGCAAGATATTCTTTTTTGCCCCGGGCAAAATTATCGTACACAATTACCTGGGCTACATTTTCTTTCAGCAGCTCTGTTACTACATAACTGCCAATGAAACCTGCACCGCCAATAACCAAACACTTTGAATTATTTAATTCCATATTCCCTTATTTATATTTTGTAATTCCTGATTGTGTGAACCAATTCTATTGCTTTTAAGGTTTCGCTTACCCGGAAGCCTTTATTTTGTAGTATTTCTTCATAACTTTTTGTATGCAGTTCTGTAAATCCATCACTAAACTCAAAACTTTCGCCATCAATTGTTAAAGTACGGTACGTGCTTTTACCTGCCGTTTTTGCTTCGGCCGGTAAAGTGCCGGCATCAATACTCAGCATCCAGTTTACATTTGCTTTTTCAAGTTCTAATTGCCCCGAAGCTGTTTGATTGCTATGTTGATTAACCGTATTTTGTTTTACATCACCAAAGATCCACAGCAGCATATCAAAAAAATGAACACCTATGTTTGTTGCTATGCCACCGCTTTTCTGCATATCACCCTTCCAGCTTGTGTGATACCAGTTGCCCCGTGAAGTGATATACTCCAGGTTAATATTGTATTTTTTACCGGCAGGTGCGGCTGCAATTTTTTCTTTTAATGCGATGATGGCGGGATGCAGCCGTAATTGTAAAATAGTAAATACGTTGCCTCCTGTTTCTTTTTCAATCTCCATTAATGCTTCAATATTCCAGGGGTTAAGCACAACCGGTTTTTCACAAATAACATCTGCACCAATGCGCAGCCCAAAACGGATATGTGCATCGTGCAGGTAATTAGGGCTGCACACAGAAACGTAATCAGTTTTTTTACCCAGGCGTTTTTGTTTTTCCAGGTGGCGGTCAAACCTTTCAAATTCAGTAAAAAAATCTGCCTTGGGAAAATAACTATCCATTATACCCACAGAATCATGTTTATCTAAAGCTGCCAGCAGGTTATTGCCTGTATCTTTAATGGCCTTCATGTGCCTCGGCGCAATATAACCTCCAGCCCCTATTATTGCAAAATTTTTCATTTGTTGATTGATTTCTTTTTTAAGAAATATTTTAAACGATTACCTGCTCCATATCAGCAGTTTCTCATTTATGTTTTTTGTTTGTTTTAATGCTGCAAATTCTTCCGGCGAATAAATTACATACCGGATCTTTCTTTTTACCAGCGGCTCGGCTTTTTGTATCAGTTCGGTAAGGTAATTCGTTTTTACAATGCCCACCAGTTCCAGGTCAATCACATTGGCATCATTGCCTTTGGAAAATTCTCCGGTTAAATATACCCTGTCCACTTCGCCAAGTTGGGAGATAACATTTTCAATAATAGTATCAATGCCCACATATTTTCTGATGATGCTGTTGAGGTCAAAAAAAAGTGGGTGCTTTACATTGGCCGTAAAATATTTTTTATTGCCCTGCACATCGCTGCTTACCATACCAGCTTTTTCCAGCTTATTCAACTCCAGCCTTATGGCATTGGTACTTTCGCCAAACTCCTCCTCAAGCCCGCGCAGGTAGGCCCGGTTACTGCTGTTCAAAAAAAACTTAAGCAGTAATTTAATACGTGTTTTGGAGGAAATGAGTGCTTCTATCATTAAAAATGAGTAAATAAACTACTCAAAGATAAGCGGTTTACTATTATTTTACTCACCTGAGACGAAATTTTTGTAGTTTTATTTTAATTTACCCCCAGTGGGTACTTTTATTTATTTTTATTCCTCAACACAACTATTTACCCAAAAATTTCGTCTAGGTGAGTAAAATAATAATAAACCACTTATCTTTGAGTAGTTTATTTACTCACTTTTGATGATAGAAGCACTCATTTCCTCCAAAACACGTATTAAATTGCTGCTTAAGTTTTTTTTAAACAGCAGTAACCGGGCTTACCTGCGCGGGCTTGAGGAGGAATTTGGTGAAAGTACCAATGCCATAAGGCTGGAGTTGAATAAGCTGGAAAA
>JANNYY010000331.1:0-2467 GCA_031410355.1 Chitinophagaceae bacterium
AGAATGACAAAAGGTTTTTTTATTGTTGCAAATGTAACTGCAGCAATCCTTTTTTTATTGGGCAGTTATGGCTACTTATTCAATCCGCAATATTTCTGGCCAATCGGTTTTTTAACACTCACTGCTTTTTATTTTTTGCTGGTATTGATCGCCTTTATTATTTTCTGGTTATTTATTAAACCCAGGAGGGCCTTAATTTCTATAGTTGCCATACTGCTGGCTTTTAAACCTGTCAGCAATATTGTTCCTTTTCGTTTATCAAGCTCGTTTACCAAAGAAAAGCCGGTTAAAGCTTTACGTATTATGACCTGGAACGTGGCGCAGTTTAATGTGATGGAAGAAAAAAACCATCCCGAAGTAAAAAGCCGGATGCTGAATACCATCAACGAATACCAACCCGATATTGCCTGTTTCCAGGAAATGGTTGCCGAAGACAGCACCGTAAAAGATCATGGCCATATGGATGGATTTCTGCAGCAACTTAATTTCAAAAATTATTTTTATTCCTACAACAGCAAAGAAGATTTTTGGGGTTACGCCCATTTTGGGGTCATCATTTTTTCAAAATACCCCATCATCAATAAACAGACGCTCAGCTTTTATCCCAATGATTATAATTCTATTTTTCAGTACGTTGATATAGTAAAAGGAGCCGATACGATCCGGGTCATCAATATTCATTTGCAATCTTTACGGTTCAGCAAAGCCAATTTAAAATACATTGATAAACCTTCGGTTGAAGACGAGAACACTGCTATTAAAGAATCAAAAAATATAATAAGCAAGTTTAAAAAAGGATTTTTAAAAAGACAAAAACAGGCCGACAGGATAAGGACCGAAATAGACAAGAGCCCTTACCCGGTTATTGTAACCGGCGATTTTAATGATGTGCCTAATAGTTATGCCTATCATACCATTGGCAAGAATTTGAAAAATGCTTTTGCCGAAAAAGGAGCCGGCCTGGGCCGTACCTTCAGCGGTATCTCCCCTGTTTTGAGGATTGATAATATTTTTGTTACTGAAAAAATGGATGTACAACAGTTCCTGCTCATCAAAAAAAAGCTGAGCGATCATTTTCCTATTATTGCCGATGTGCAAATGGGTAAAAAGTAATATCTTAGCACCCTTACATGAATACATTCTTCACATACCAATATTTCTGTTGCCCTTGCGGCATAGCTTAATATCTTTGTAAAAAATTACATTTACGTTTCTTTTCCTTTTTATTTTGCTGCTATTGTTTAATTACGAAGCTGTGAATTTGAAGAATACAAAACAAAAAACAACAAACCCAAAACAGATTTATGCCTTTAAAAATTTATAATACACTTTCAAGAGAAAAAGAAATTTTCGCTCCCCTTACGCCCGATCATGTGGGTATGTATGTATGTGGCCCCACGGTTTACAGCGATGTGCACCTCGGCAACTGCCGCACATTTATTTCTTTTGATATTATTTACCGCTACCTGGTTTACCTGGGTTACAAAGTTCGTTATGTGCGTAACATAACCGATGCCGGGCATTTGGAAGGCGACCGCGATGAAGGCGATGATAAATTCAGCAAACTGGCCCGGCTGCAAAAAGTTGAGCCTATGGAGATCGTTCAGAAATACACGCTGGGCTTTCATCATGTAATGCAATTGCTGAATAACCTGCCGCCATCTATTGAGCCTACAGCTACAGGACATATTGCCGAGCAGATTGAAATTACTAAACAGATTTTAGCCAATGGCTATGCTTATGAAGTAAACGGCACTATTTATTTTGATGTAGAAAAATATAATAAAGAGTTGCCTTACGGTATTCTTACAAACCGTAAGATGGATGATCTGCTGGAAGGTACCCGGGAACTTGGCGGACAGGATGAAAAACGCGGCCGCCTTGATTTTGCTTTGTGGATAAAGGCAAAGCCTGAACATTTGATGCAGTGGCCCAGCCCATGGGGTATGGGTTTTCCCGGCTGGCATATTGAATGCTCAGCCATGAGCGAAAAATATTTAGGAAAGCGGTTTGATATACATGGTGGTGGAATGGATCTGGCTGCCACACACCACACCAACGAAATTGCACAGAGCCAGGCATGTTACCATGTAAGCCCCGCAAATTTCTGGATGCATACAAATATGTTAACAGTTAACGGCACAAGGATGAGTAAATCTTTGGGCAATGGATTTTTACCCGAAGAATTATTTACCGGAAATCATCCGCTTTTAGAAAAAGCTTATGCACCGATGGTGGTTCGCTTCTTCATGTTGCAAACGCATTACCGCAGTACGCTTGATTTTAGTAATGAGGCATTGCAGGCATCGGAAAAAGGATTGAAGAGATTGTGGGATGCTTATGAAGTGCTGAAGAAGTTGGCAGTTAGCAATGGGCAATTGGCAACGGATGCAGAATTGGATGCTAAAGTGAATAAACTTGTAAATGAGTTTGATGAGTTTATGAACGATGATTTTAATACCGCAAA
>JANNYY010000332.1:0-4074 GCA_031410355.1 Chitinophagaceae bacterium
TAAAAGCTTGGATAACACAATTATTACGCAATACCTAAATTGATTTTACACACTACAAGTTTTTAAACTTATGAGCAATCAGGATACATCGCCCACTATGCACGACCCGGTAACGCAATCTAACAACGATTATAGTTATCGCCAGGCACTGGAAGCATACTTCCAGGCAAGCCAGGGATCGGGCACCGAAAAGATGGAAAATTTTTCGAAGTATGTGCCACGCCAGAATTTGGCCAGATTTCTTGCACGTTACGAAATATTTAAACTGATACAAAATATACAGGGCTCAATTGTTGAGTGTGGTGTATTGTTTGGTGGCGGATTGATGTCTTTTGCAAATATCAGCACGATTCTGGAGCCATATAATTTTCAACGCCGAATTTTTGGTTTTGATACTTTTACCGGCTTTCCCAGCATTGCAGACCAGGATAAAGCTGGTTTATCAGATCGCAAATCGGCCCACATGAAAGAAGGCGGTTTTTCGGTGCCGGATGCTTACGAAGATCTGTTGCAGGCGATTGAAGTGTATGATAAGAACCGTTTCCTGAATCACTTTCCAAAAGTGAAAATCATAAAAGGTGACTTTGCGGAAACAAGTAAAACTTTTTTGCAGGATTATCCGCATTTGACTATCAGTTGCCTTTATTTGGATTTTGATATTTATCAGCCAACCAAAATAGCATTGGAATGCTTTGCGCCCAGGGTTTGCAAAGGCGGCATCATTGTTTTTGATGAATTGAACGAAGAAGCATTTCCCGGGGAAACACTGGCAGTGATGGAATACTTTGATATCAATAAACTTAAAGTACAGCGTTTTCCTTTTGAGCCAAGGATTTCTTATGTAGTGATGGGAGATTAATTAACGAATGCGTAGTATTTGCTTTACAACAAAAAAATGAAAATACTTGTTACTGGTGCTACCGGCTTTATTGGTAATTATGTTGTACAGGAATTACTGAAAAATAACTGCGAAGTAATTGCTACCTCTTTAAATAAGGAAAAAGCAAAAGATGCAGCCTGGTTTTCGCAGGTAACTTATATCCCTTTTAACTTGAAGGAGTTTGATGAAAGCACTAATTACTATTCCTTTTTCGGAGAACCGGATGCTATGATCCATCTTGCCTGGGAAGGGTTGCCGAATTATAAAAACGCTTTTCATGTAGAAGAAAACCTGCCACGCCACCTTGCATTTCTTACCAACTTAATAAACAACGGCCTTACAAACCTTGCCGTAACCGGCACCTGTTTTGAATATGGGATGAAGGAAGGTTGCCTGAGTGAAGAAATGGATTGCGAGCCGGCCAATCCTTATGCCATTGCAAAAAATGAATTACGCATACAATTACAACTGCTGAATGCCAGCCAATCCTTTAATTTTAAGTGGATGCGCCTATTTTATATGTATGGGCAGGGGCAAAGCGTAAAATCCTTAATTTCGCAGCTTGAAGTGGCTTTGGATAATAATGAACCAGCGTTTAACATGAGCGGCGGCGAGCAGGTTAGGGATTTTTTACCGGTAGAGATTGTGGCAGAAAATATTGTTAAGATTGCCATACAAAATAAAGTGCAGGGCATTATTAACTGTTGCAGCGGAAAACCGGTTACAGTAAAAGCCTTTGTTGAAGATTATTTGAAAGTAAGAAATAAAAGCATAAAACTTAACCTGGGATTTTATCCTTACACCGATTATGAACCAATGAAATTTTGGGGCGATAACAGTAAATTAAAATTGATAAAAAGCGATGATTAAATGTCCCCTGACCGGCAGCGAGAATACACAGATCATTTATCAGCAACAAGCTGTGCCTTTAATACAGAACAAAGTTTACCCAACAAAAGCAGCGGCAGAAAAAACAGCCTGTATTGATGTTACACTTGCCCAATCGCTGGATAATGGTTTTGTGTTTAGTGCAAATTTTGATGATGCTATCATTAGCTATGATGAGAACTATCAAAACGAACAAAGCAACTCGTCTTATTTTCAAAAGCACCTTGATAATGTTATTGAAATTATGCAGGAGAATAAAACACTGGATGGAAAAGTGGTGGAGATCGGTTGTGGCAAGGCTTATTTTATGGATATGTTGTTGGCAAAAGGTTATGATGTAACAGGTTTTGATCCTACTTATGAAGGAGATTCGCCCAAAGTTGTTAAGGATTTTTTCTCAGATAAATATGCAGGTGTCGGTGCTTCTTTCATCATTTTAAGACATACGCTGGAGCATATTGCCAATCCGTTGGAGTTTATAAATACCGTTGCTGCTGCTAATAATTACAAAGGTAAAATTTATATAGAGGTACCCACTTTTGAATGGATAATGAAACACAATGCCATTGAAGATATTTTTTATGAGCACTGCAATTATTTTACGCTGGATACTTTACAAATGTTGTTTACCAAAAGTGAAGGGGGCCATATATTTAACGGGCAATATATTTATGTAATTGCTGATTTGGCTGATGTTAAAACCGGCATTGAAAAAAAAGTCATTACTCCGTATGAAGTAAAATTTAAACAACGCTTAACTGAGTATAATAAAATGCTTCAGCACTACGGATCAACAGCCATTTGGGGTGCCGGTGCAAAGGGTTCTACCTTTTTAAACCTGCTGGATAAAGAAGCTGCTAAAATAAAATGTGTAATAGATATCAATCCCAAAAAACAACACCGGTATGTTGGCGGCACCGGCCATTATATTATTAAACCCGAAGAGCTGAAGGACTACGATATTACCAATATCATTGTAATGAATGAAAATTATATTGATGAAATAAAGGTGGTAACTGAACCCCTGGAAATTAATTTGATAACACTGTAAATAATAAAAAATGAATACGGTTGAAGCGTTTAAAGAAGAATGTAAAAACAGAGTGGCGGCACAGGGAAAGAATGAAGAACTGCTGGCAATAAGCAGCAAGTTTGCTGCCGAAACAATCCGTGCCGGATATTCCTACAATTTTACCTGGATGGGAAGGCCCATTATTCAGTACCCGCAGGATATGATAGCTATGCAGGAAATTATCTGGGAAATAAAGCCCGACCTGATCATTGAAACCGGCATTGCACACGGGGGTTCCATCATTTACTATGCATCAATTTTAGAATTGATTGGTAAGGGCGAAGTGCTGGGTATTGATATTGATATCAGGGAACATAACCGTGCGGAGATTGAAAAACATCCCATGAGCAAGCGGATAACAATGCTGGAGGGTTCTGCCATCAGCCCCGAAATTATTGAAAAAATAAAACCATTTTTAGATGGCAAGAAAACCGTTATGGTTTGTCTTGATTCCAACCATACACACGACCATGTACTGGCTGAATTGCAATTGTACTCTCCGTTTGTAACTTTAGGTTCTTACCTCGTGGCTTTTGATACCATCGTAGAAGATCTGCCTGCAGACCTATATGCAGACAGGCCCTGGAGCGTTGGTGATAATCCGAAAACTGCTGTTTGGGAATTCTTAAAAAGCAATGATGAGTTTGTAATTAATAACGATATTGATAATAAGCTTTTGGTTAGTGTTGCACCAAGCGGCTATTTGAAAAGAGTAAAATAAAATCACTGTTGTTTTGCTACAAAGATTATTATGAACGCTTCACAAAACCAGGAACGAACTGCAGTAGAAGATTTTGAAATAAGCATTGTTATACCTGTACACAATGGCGGGGAATATCTAAAAGAATTTATACAAACTATTTACCACCAAACCCTGCAACCAACTGAGATACTTATTTTAGAAAACTCCAGTACCGATGATACGGTAAACTGGTTAAACAGTTTGAATGATCCCCGGATTAAAATTTTTCCAACTGATTCACTTTTACCAATAGAAAAAAACTGGGACAGGATAAAAACCATACCACGTAAAAAGTGGATGTTTATGTCGGGCCATGATGACTTGCTTAAACCCGGTTTTATTGAAACCATTAAAAACCTGACAGAAAAATATCCCGATGCAAGTTTATACCAGACACATTTTGATATAATTGATGAAAACGGAGCAGTAAGATCTGATTGCGATCCCATGCCCGAAAGGCAGACCATGCCTGAGTTTTTTGAAAACACCCTG
>JANNYY010000333.1:0-2641 GCA_031410355.1 Chitinophagaceae bacterium
TATGAACACCCTGCAGCAGTTAGACAGTGCAGTAAACGGAAAACTGATGCCGCATACCATGCTGATAAGCGGTGCCAGCGGTGGAATGCTTGCAGCCACTTACTATCGTGAGTTATACAGGCAACGACAAAAAGACAGTTCGTTTAATTTACACAGCCAGGATTATGGGGATAATATTGCAAAGGATCTTTTAAACCCGCTTTTTTCATCCATGGTGGCCCGGGATATTTTTTCACCGGCACAAAAATTTTGGGTTGGCAAATTTAAATATGTAAAAGACAGGGGCTATGCATTTGAGCAAAAGCTGAATGAAAACACAGGTGAAATACTCGGCCACCAGTTAAAAGATTATGCAGCCGCAGAAAAGGCTGCAAACATCCCTTTAATGATATTTAATTCAACCATTACACGTGATGGAAGAAGAATGATGATCAGCTCACAGCCTATCAGCTTTATGATGAAACCTGTTTTATATGCAGCAGATACTACTGTAAGCCCCGATGCTGTTGATTTTGCAGCCCTGTTTGCCCGGCAGGATCCTTTAAACTTAAGGCTGCTGACAGCCATGCGCATGAATGCAACTTTCCCGTATGTTTTGCCAAACGTATGGTTGCCAAGCAACCCTGTTATTGATGTGATGGATGCCGGGCTGAGAGATAATTTTGGACAGGAAACCGCACTCCGTTTTATAGAAAATTTTAAAGACTGGCTTACAAAAAATACCAGCGCAGTGATCATTCTTCAAATGCGTGACCGTTTGATGGATAACTGGCAGGAACCATTTGAGACAGGCTCAGTTACAGATTTTATTACAAAGCCCGGAACCATGCTGCAGCATAACTGGCAAAAGCTCCAGGACTATTCTGAGGCAGACCAGTACAGCTACCTGTATTCAGATAAGGCCATCAACATGCAGCACATCGTATTTATGTATGTTCCTCAAAAAGAAGATAAAGGAGCTGCGCTTAATTTTCATTTAACGGCCAGGGAAAAGAGAGATGTGAAAGAATCTTTTAATAATAAATACAACAGGGCATCGCTGCAAAAGATAAAAGAGTTGCTGAAATAATATTAAGGCATCAGCAGTTTAAATGCATTTTCAATAATTTCAATCTCAAATAACGGAGCAGTTTCCACCGGGTCGCCATCAATGTGCAGGGGCGCAAGCAGCGGATTTTTAATAGTTAGTTTTTTGGTTTGAAAATAGTGAATATCGTTGCGGTGATATTTTTTGTCTTCATACATACGCACCTGCCCGTTGCGGATCTGTTTTAAAACCGTCCATATCATGCGCAGTTTACTCATTTCATTTACAACAACAATATCAAGCAGGCCATCATGCAGGCTGGCCTGCGGGGCAATAGTAAAATTATTGCCAAACTGGTTGCTGTTGGCAATGCTGATAAAAAAGGCTTTTGTGTTTATGGCCCTGCTATCCAGCATCAACTCAAAAGGGTAGGGACTGGATGAAAAGAAATTTTTGACAGATTGTTTTACATAAGTAAACAATCCGCGTTTTGATTGTTTTGCAAAGTCATGTGCAACCTGTGCATCAAAACCAAGGCCGCAGAGCATGCAACTGAATTTTTTATTTATGTAAAAACTGTCAATATCCACCGCATGGCCGGCAAAAATAACTTCCAGCGCTTTATGTATTCTTTTAGGAATTTTGGCTGCATAAGCAAGCCCGTTGCCGCTGCCCATGGGTACTATACCAATATTTACCGGTATGCCCAGTAAAGCATTGGCAACCTGGCTTACGGTACCGTCGCCACCACAAATAATAACATCAGTAATTTTTTCTGCAGCAATTTTTTCTTTCAGCCAGGCATATTCACCCGTTGCATTTGTATGCAGTATTTCAAAAGGAATATTTTTTTCGGAAGTTTTTTGCTTGATAATTTCTGCCAAAAGCCCTTTACTCCCTGTACCTGAAATGGGGTTAATAAAATAAATAAATTTACGATCCATGTATTATTTTTCCCTGGTAAGCGTACCTAAATAAACTTTGGTTACGGCTTCTTTACTTTTTGTATTTGCCGGTGTTTTTTCTACATACATGGTTATAGGCTTGCCTAGCTTTAATCTTTTAATTATAGCTTTATTGGTAAGAATAAACTGACCAGCAGCACCAACAGTTTCGGAAGCAATAAGCATTGGCGTAACATCATCACCTATCACCTGTACTTTTCTGTAATATCCACCATCTACTGATTTGCCCTGGATTTGAATTGATAATTTGTCAATATTCTTGTAAGTAGATTTTTTATAGGACAGGCCACCTGTTGTTTGATTGGCTTTAAGGATTATTTGGCCTGCTTTAATGCCATTAATAAAAATATCTACTGTGCATTGGGCAAATGATCCGGCGCTTAAAAATGCCAGGAACAGAACCAATAAAATTTTTTGTTTCATGATTTTAAAATTTAAGGCTTGAAATTAGTGAAATAATCAATTCGATAGTCAATAATACTATTTGAGTTATCTAATTACCAGCTTACCCACGAAAACTATTCTGGAACGCATTGTCATCATGGGATTGGCGGGGTTCAGCACCAGGTAAAGCGGAATGGTTTTGCCGGCAGTAAGTTGCTTTTTAATATTCGTTTTAGTTATATCAAACCAGCCGGGTTTATTTTTT
>JANNYY010000334.1:0-5614 GCA_031410355.1 Chitinophagaceae bacterium
ACAGGCCTCATCTTTACTACAGAAATTCCGGCTATAATTCAGGATAAAAAAGAAGATGAAGGGCAGGTACCAGGGAAAGTGGAGACTGAGATATTGTAAGTTTTTTTAAAAACTGAGTACAACAAATTGTTTATTTTAATTTAATGCTTGCATATAGGAATTCCTGCACAAGATGCAGAAAGTTATCATTGTAAAACAGCTTATCACAAATCATGATAACCTGTTTTACAATAAAATATTTGATCTTTATAAAAAAGAAAATCCTAAGGTTTTACCATAAAATCATAAATAGCCCTTGTGCCTAAAAGAAAAACAGGGTTTGATGCCACACAGGGTGTAGCATTAGTCTGATGGCTGAGCACACTGGATGAACTTCCAACCACCCATCTTTTGTTACAGCAAGGATCAAAATAAAATCCCAGTTCTTTCATCGTCCAGCTGCTGTTGGCAGGCAGGTTTTTATAAGAATACTTAGCGGTGTATGCCCCGCCGGTATTGGGATATTCAAAAATATCGCCTGACTTTCCGGGGCAAACCGTATTTGTAATTCCGGATATGGCCTGGAATTTTGTTCCTGCCACTGTAAGCCCGTTATATTGAGCTGGTGGGCCCGCCGGTGCAAATACAGCGCAGGCGCCGGATGGAACTGTCACTTTCATCAACTGTGAGGTTGCTTCTTTAATAGCTACAAACAATCCTGTACTTCCATAGTTCTCAATATCCTGCAATGGAACAGTGGTTGCACCTGCAATGGATGCAGCCCCGGTTGATATTTGAACCCTAAGCAATTTTTGAGGAAAATTTGAGTTTCTTCCCGTTACTGCCCAGGCATAATTGGCAACACCAGGCATATCGCAGATTCCGGTAACATCTGTTACCGCCGTGGCGCCAATTTTTATTTGTGATACAGGCGTAAAACTAACAGGGTTTATACAAAGATCAACCTTGTAAATAAATGATTGCAGACCTGCCGGAACCGGCGACCCAAAACTGCCTGTTAACATCAATGCATAAAGAGTTGGGCACGCAGTGGGTGCAGCTTTGTTCATTTTATTTTCGCCGTTAACGGCTGCTGTGCCTGCATTTTTTGATACAGGTGCAGAATTTTTAAATGCCATAACTATTATGAACGCAATAAGCGTTAATAAAAACAGGCCGGGATTTAATTTTTTCATTTTGTTTATTTTAAGCGTTATAAATATGAATTTCTTCTTGTAGTAAGCAGATAAATAGCGATAGGGATAAATTTTTTTTATAGCCAATATATAAAAATAAATCATACTGTTAAAGTACAATACAGGCAGGATAAATCAAAATTTTTAGAGCGTTAATCCACGCTGTATTGTTTTTTGGGGATGAAAAATCAAGGTTTAGAATTTAACAATGAGTAAGAAAACCACCAAGGGATATTTTGATATTCAAACGCAAAACAAAAAATAAATACTTCATAAAAAACTTCTAACTTATTACAAAAAGTTTGTATTATCTTTATTTTACCTATCATAGAATGTTGCTTACCCACACGCTTAAAAAAATAACCCTGGTAAAACCAAAAACGGTGTATGCCGAAAAACCGGTAAAGAGTAGGCAAAACATATAATACACACTAAAATGGCAAAAAAAAAATCTCCTCCCCCAAAGTCAAAAAAATCTATTCCTGTAAAATCAAAAAAATCCCCTCCTGCTAAATCAAAAAAATCCCCTCCAACAAAATCAACGGTTCCATCTATTCCATGTTCTATCAAGGTTTTACCTGAAAGCCAGTGGATTAAAGCAGCCACCAGGGCAGTTGAAATTAACCCAAGTAATGCGCCTGCCCTGCACCAGTTAAGGTCGGCTGCACCGGATGCAGTTATTAAACCGGAACATCTTGCCCTGCTTACCTCTAAATATTTTGGTGTGGCAGGTGTAAGGCTAACAGTAGGTTTTATGGACAATCCACCGGCTAACCTGCGCAGCCGAATTCTTTCACACATGAATTCGTGGGGCGCATTTGCAAATGTAAAATTTACAGAAACCAATGGCACTGCGCAAGTAAGAATAGCCCGCACTGCTGGTAGTGGGTATTGGTCTTATCTTGGCACTGATGTGCTTTTAATTGCAGCAAATCAACCTACAATGAATCTTGACAGTTTTACAATGAATACCCCTGATTCTGAATTTTTTAGGGTTGTTCGACATGAAACCGGTCATACACTCGGGTTTCCACACGAGCACATGCGTAGCGATATTGTTAACAAAATTGACAGAAATAAAGCAATTGCTTATTTTATGGCAGGCCAGGGATGGTCTCAACAGAAGGTGATTGACCAGGTACTTACCCCTTTGAATAACTCTGCACTTATGGCTACAGCCCAGGCCGATCCTAATTCAATTATGTGCTATTGGCTTCCTGCGAGTATAATGAAAAATAATGTTGCCATTCCCGGAGGTAATAATATTGATTCGCAGGATGCCCAATTTGCAAGTTCAGTTTATCCAAGACGCAGTTGGGCTTATGAAGGTATTCAATGCTATGTTTATAACTTTCCAAATGTAGCAACAGTACCATTACACAGGTATTGGAATGCGCAGATCACCGATCATTTTTATACAACCAATTTTCTGGAACTTGGGCTTGGCAAAAACGGATACACTTATGAAGGTATACAGGGATATGTACGCCCAATAAAATTGCCTGGCACGGTTGCCTTACACAGGTACTGGAATGTTGGCATTGGCGACCATTTTTATACTACCAACTTTGCTGAACTGGGTAATGGTGCCGGGGGATGGATTTATGAAGGAATCCAGTGTTATGTTTATCCCACACAGGCACTTTTAACAGTACCACTTTACAGGTACTGGAACCAGCCCATCGGTGATCATTTTTATACTACCAACTGGAATGAGCAAGGTTATGGTGCCAATTAATTTTTTGTTGCAGATGTTCAAAAAATATCCTGGTTCTTTATTTTAAATATTGAAGGACAACTCAGCCAAAGCTTCCTGGTGCAATTCTTCCGCCATCGGGGCGGAAGAATTGATGCCGGATGCAAGAGAAACGCATCTTTAAAAGTTAATTTTATATTTTCATTTCAATCATCTGCATATACCCAATAGTGTCTTTTATTTCTCCCTGCCGGTATCTATAATCAAAAGACTGCGGAGGAAATATTGTTTTATTTATTTCACTGATATAGTAAGCTGATTTGGCAAACAGAACTGATGTAACGGGATTTAAAATATACCATTTTAGTACAGAGAGTAAAGGAATACCCCGGGTCTGAAATTAATTACGATAAATAGATGGCATCATTTCTTACAAGCATCATCATAGGCGCATTAGCAGTTGCCTGCGCAATGTCATAAGACTTTGTCAGGCTCTTTCCCTGCCCCAGCAGTTGATAAAAACATTCTTCCCATTCAACAATATTATTAATCTGTATAGAACCAACTCCTGAAATAATACTCATGTGCCGGGCGAGTGCAGCCCCAAGCAATAATGAATCGCAGGTTGCCAATAAAACAAATTTGGTATTACTGCTTTGAAGTAACTGAAGAAGTCCTTCAGGTTTTATTTTTTCATTTTCATTAAAAATAAAATCACCTGTATTTATCTCTACAAAACCAACAAGGTGCACCATTTCATATTGTTTGGATGACAATTCATTCCGCAGTGTTTTTAATGATAAGTTTTCTATAACAGTTACTTTTCCGGGAAAATTTTCTTTTAATATGGCAATGTCCTTATCACCACCCCGGGCAACATAGTCAGTAGTTACTCCGCAAAGTATATTATTTACTTTTACCAGCTCAGGGCCCGTATTACCTGCTATATTTATCTTTGCTAATTCGGTTTCAAGTTTTGGCCACCAGGTTTCAAAAGTAGTTTTAATAACCTCATCGGCCCGTTTAATATCTAATAAAGAATTGATACTTT
Source organism: Chitinophagaceae bacterium (assembly GCA_031410355.1). Lineage (GTDB taxonomy): Bacteria > Bacteroidota > Bacteroidia > Chitinophagales > Chitinophagaceae > Ferruginibacter. Next base: position 3,923 of record JANNYY010000334.1, read on the forward strand.
TTACCAGAGAAAAAGTGCCATCCTTATTTGCCTGCACCCCCTGGAACTGGGATAAAGGCCCGGTAACCTCTGCAGGATTTAAACCAATGCAAAAAGGAACAACCCGGCTGCTGGAACTATTAAGTGATTTTGATAATGCACCTGCCTCAAAAAGCAGCCAGGGAGATTTTACATTTTCGGGTAAAAGGCAGATGATACCGAAGCTGGTATCCCGTAACTGCTCATCCAGTAATTCGGCCCACTTGGCACCAGCTTCAATGCTTGATGCCGACATCCATAACTCCACATCGGGAAAAATATATTTTAGCCAGTTATTTAATTCATTTGCAACTAATTTACTGGTACTGCCCGACCAACTCAAAAATACTTTCATACATTTAAAATTACCTGGATGATTAATGCTTTTCGAAGATAATAATATTTTAACTGTATAGCGGCAATGCTGTGCATATTAAAAACGGCGATGTTATTGCACCGGCAGATTAAAACGGTGTAACAGGTTCCTGTTTGCATATCTGCGCCCTTTTAGGTAATTTCCTGTTTTTATTGCAGCCAACATCAAGCTTATGAAATTTATTAAAATTTTCCTGGCATCTTCAGTTACCATGATAGAATACCGCCAGTTGTTTGAAATTGATATTAACCGGCTAAATAGAGACTTTGTAAAAAAAGATATGTTCATTGACCTGGTTATTTGGGAAGAATTTAATGAATACATGGTTAAGGAAGGCAAGCAAAATGAGTATGAGGCGTCTATTGACAGTTGCGACATTTTTGTATTATTCTTTTCCGAATTTGTAGGCCCATATTCAAAGCGGGAGTTTAATCATGCCTTTGAGCGTTTTAGCAGCCCCGAATCAAAATTACCAAAGATCTTCACTTATTTTATCGAATCTCCCGACAAAAAAAAAGATACGAAAAAGAGTAAAGAAAAATTTATGAAAGAACTGGCCAGCTTAAATCATTACCCCAGCCTGAACAATTCATTTGACGAGGTAAGAATTAAATTTCATAAAGATCTGACGGATCTTATTGCCAGGGATCCGTATTTCTCTTTCCCTGATAATACTCCCCACATCAACGAAAAAGTGCAGTATATAAAAATGCTTCATTTAACAGATAAGGGAAAAAAAGGAGCACCCGTTTATAGCAAATATATTGAAAGGCTGCAGGCCGAAGAAGATGTTTATGATGAGGCCCAGTTTTTTGAACTGGTGATTTATTCGGGCACCGGAAAATCTACGCTTGCATATAATTATTCCCGATCAAAAGCTACAATAGATATGAATGTGATCATTCCAAATCAGGATACTGTTCATGTTAAGCTACCCATGCGGGAAGATGCGAAGATGACTGATTCAGTAAGGCGTAATATTAACCTCGATTCGAATGTATTTTATTCTGTAACCAGCTTTATAAACGCTTTTCAAAAAGATAATACTTTTTACCAGACAAGAGCCGATGAGAATATAAATTGTATAAGGCTGATCGTTGATTTTTCAGCCTTACCCAATCATAAAAAGATACAGCGGTCCGCACCCGTAGCTGAACAATACAACGAAAATAATGATGACAGCTCTAAAGCATTAGCCGTATCAGAAATTAAAGAAGGCATTTACCAGGCTGCCGCAGCAGCATTAAAGGCGGGGGATATTGTGGTGATGCGTTTTGATATTAACTGGGATGAAATTT
>JANNYY010000335.1:0-12060 GCA_031410355.1 Chitinophagaceae bacterium
CTCACCACTCACGCCTGACGCCTCACGGCTCACGTCTGACGCCTCACGGCTCACGTCTGACGCCTCACGGCTCACGTCTGACGATTCACGATTCACGCCTGCCGCTTGAGGTATTTCCTTCAATGTTCCATCGGCCAATCCTTTAACAGTTTTCACCAAAAGATTGGCTCCAATCACTTTCATCTTATCATGCACATCTCCGGCATTATCGGTTTCGGCTATCGCAAAACTTTCCTGTAACAAAATATCACCGGTATCAATTTCGTGTTTTAGTTTAAAGGTTGTTACACCGGTTTCTTTTTCGCCATTGATAACCGCCCAGTTTATTGGTGCAGCGCCACGGTATTGCGGTAGCAAGCTACCATGCAGGTTTACTGAGCCAAGTGGCGGCATGCTCCAAACTGCTTCCGGTAACATACGGAAGGCAACTACAATTTGTAAATCGGCTTGCAACAATTTAAGGGCGGCTAAAAATTCAGGGTTCTTTAATTTTTCTGGTTGAAGCACCTTGAGCTTATTTTCTACTGCATATTTTTTAACTGCGCTTTGCTGTAACTGTAAACCACGGCCGGCAGCTTTATCAGGCGCAGTAATTACGCCAACAATATTACAACCGGCATTTACCAATGCATCAAGCGATGCAACAGCAAATTCAGGTGTGCCCATAAAAACAATACGCAACAATTTAAATTCTTTCATGGCAGCGAAGGTAAATAATTTGCAATCTTGTTTATCCTAAAACAAATCATCCAGTATTATTTGATTTTGCACCAGTCCGGAGCTATGCATATTTTCTATTAAACCAAAGGGTGTGATCATGGTTAAAAATAAATTTTTCCTGGTTGCAGTTAAAGTTCTGAACTGTGCTATCCGCAGGCGCAGTTTGGCCGCATAATCTTTTGTAAGCAAAAAAGGCGCATCATTAAATTTTATTTCGCAGAGGTTAATTACCCTGTCGGCCCGGTCAATTAATAAATCAATCTGAATTCCATCCTGCTCTGCATTGCCTTTTGATATGTAGCCCGATACTTCAGTATAAATAGCCCCAACCCCCAGTTTTTGTAATACTTTTTGAATATGTAATAGGCAAAGATTTTCAAATGCATAACCACTCCAGGCTTTCCATACAGATGTTGGATACAGGCTTTGTAAAACCGGCCGGGTTGACTTGCTGTGTTTTTCTATAAACTGTAAATAAAACAGGGAGTATGCATCGGTTAGCCTGAACAGGCTGTCTTTTTTTGTTTTACCAAACGGCAAAATGGTTTGTATAAAACCCGCCGATTGCAATTCTTCCAGCAACCGGGTGATATTGCCGCCATCTGAAAGTTTAGTGATCTTTAAAATTTCTACACGGGTAAGCCCTCTTCTTTTTGTAGCCAATGCTTTTACAAGTATTATATGGTTAGTAGCATTTGTAAATAAAGAACTTAATAATTTATTAAACTCATCTTTTAGTAATCCATTTTTGGTAAAACATAGTTTGTCTAAATTCTGTACGGCGCTTAATCCTTTTTTCAGTTCATTCAGGTAAAACGGAATGCCCCCCATAACCATATACAGCAATGCAATATCATACCGGCTGTATGCTATATGTTTTGATCTTAAAAACTGTTCTGTTTCTTTTAAGGTAAATGGCTGTAGTGTTATTAACTGTGTTATCCGGTTGTGCAGCCCGCCTCTGTTATTAACTATTTTCTTTATTATCCAGCTTGCAGCTGAGCCGCAGATAACCAGCAGCACATTATTGTGTACAGCAAAGTCGTTCCAGAAATGTGCAAGGGCATCAGTAAAGTTTGCTTTGGCTGTATCCATCCAGGGCAGCTCATCTATAAAAACAATTTTTTTTCTGTTTCCTTTTTTTGATTTTAAGAAGAGTTGCAATTGCTGAAAAGCCTGCAGCCAGTTGGCCGGTATGGTTTTGGCAAATTTGCTGCCGCCGTATTGATTTAATTTAAAATGAAAATTTTGTAATTGTTCGGCAAGGCTGCCATTGTGCAATGCAGTACATTCAAAATCAAACTGGTGGTAATGATTTTTTATAAGAAATGTTTTACCAACACGCCGCCTGCCAATCATCGCTGCAAATTCTGACTGGGGTGTAATCAGCAGGTCATCCAGTATTTCTCTTTCTTCATCACGGCCTGTTATTACCACATTATAACTGGGCTTATCTTTGGCGGAATCTGCCATTTTTGTGTACTTTCCGCCAAAGATAATTATTTAAATTTAGCTAAAATTTTATTTTTTGATTCGGATGCAATGAAAATTAAATAGGCTATACCTGGCGGAATCTATGTTTTTTTACCAGATTCCGCCAGTTATAGTTTATTCAAAATCTTTGTAAAGGAGATATTTTTTGCGGGTTGCTTTAAATTTATTTAACTCCGTAACCCAGCTATTTCGTATTTCTCCGGCTGTTTTACCATCTTTAACCTGTTGCATCAGCACATCGTTACCAGCCAGTTTATTAAAAAAATTGTTTTTTAAAAAGAAAGTATCCTTGCCGGGGAATAATTTATAAGCTTCAATCAAATACTTCAGTTGAATTTTATTATCAAGCATTTTTAAAACTTCTTCATTACTGCCACTTACATTCCAGCCATAACATTGCTGGTAAAAACATTTGCTGTTTTTGGCACCTGCATTAGGTTTGGGCGTAAAGGCATATAAATTTTTTGGCAAAGACGGATGCCCAAAAATCTGAAACGGTTTATTTGTTCCCCTGCCTTCACTCAGTACGGTGCCTTCAAAAAAACAGGTAGAAGGGTAGAGGTAAATACCCTGCATCTCCTTTAAATTTGGGGAAGGCATTACGGGTAAAATATATTTACTGTTATGGTCGTAATTTTTGCATTTGATAACCTGCACATGAAAAGGTGTATCAACAGTTGGGTTGGTGGTAACGTTGTATGCATTAATGGCATTGGCCTCTGCAGATAACAAGTTTTCACCGGCGAGCATTAAAGCATATTCTCCAATCGTCATACCGTAAACAATGGGTATGGGTTGCATGCCAACAAAACTTTTAAACTGCATATCCAGCACCGGTCCATCTACATAAAAGCCATTGGGATTTGGCCGGTCAAGTATCAGCAATGGTTTATGATTTTCCAGTGCAGCTTCTAAATAATATTGCAGCGATGAGATAAAAGTATAGAACCTTACACCCACATCCTGAATATCAAAAATCAACACATCCACATCTTTTATATCATCAGGTGTTGGTTTTTTATGATCTCCGTATAGGCTGATAACAGGTAAACCTTTTTTTTTATCTTTTGCATCTTTCACCTGTTCACCTGCATCCGCATCGCCCCTGAACCCATGCTCGGGCCCAAAAATTTTTACCACATTAATTCCGCTGGCCAGCAATGTATCTACCAGGTGCGTATTCTTTACCATGCTGGTTTGATTGGCGAAAACCGCAACAGCCTTACCTTTCAGCATGGGCAGGTAAACATGCATACGTTCTGCCCCGGGTATTACGGAGCTGCTGTTTGCCGGTTGTGCAACACTCAAATAACAATTAAACAATACAGCAATACAACAGTATTTTAACTTTTTCATCTCTCTAATTTCCCAAAAACTTTTCATTTGAAGACGTTTATATGGTAATTTGCACCCGTTTTAACAGAAACCGCCTTTTTCTTTATCAAAACAGTAGCATTAAACCGGCTGCAAAAAGGATGTATAAAGATATTGCTGTTAAACAAATCATCAGCAATTAATAAAATAAAATAAAAATTATGAAACAGGTAAAAGAAGGAAGTGTAGTAAAAGTACACTACACAGGTAAATTAATTAATGGTGAGCAATTCGACTCTTCAGTTGACAGGGAACCTTTGGAGTTTATAGTAGGTGCCGGCCAGATGATCAAAGGGTTTGACGCTGCCATGCCCGGCATGAATTTGGGTGAAAAGAAAACCATAAATATTGCACCGGAAGATGGTTATGGCCCCAGGAGCGAAGAAGCGATCATTCCTTTCCCAAAGGAAAATATACCAGCAGATATGAAACTGGAACCAGGCATGCAACTTACTTTAAGTAACCAGGATGGCCAGCCCGTTCCTGTTATTGTAATAGAAGTAAAAGATGATGTTGTGGTATTGGATGCCAATCATTTTTTAGCAGGGCAGGAACTGATTTTTGACATTGAGCTGGTAGAAATAATTGAATAATTGATTAATGGATAATGAGCAGCCTGTGAAAGCGGGCTGCTTTTTTGTTTTAGAGAAGGATAACATGTTTAAAAATAATCTTGCTTTACATTATGCATTATCCATTATTTTTATGGTATGATACGAATAAGTCCCGATAGCATAGCTGATCGTTTTATGCGTTATGTGCAGGTAGATACCCAAAGTGACCCAACCAGTACTGCACATCCCACAACAGAAAAACAAAAAGACCTGAGCAAACTGTTACTAAAAGAATTGTTTGGTATGGGCGTTACTAATGCTTCAACCGATGAGTTTGGTTATGTGTATGCAACTATCACATCTAACAGTGAAAAAAAAAATACCCCGGCCATTTGCTTTTGTGCACACGTAGATACAGCGCCGGATTGCAGCGGTACCTATGTAAAGCCCATCCTGCACCGGTATTACGATGGGGCAGATATTGTTTTGCCCGATGATACAACGCAGGTTTTACGAATGAGCGATTCGCCTTATTTAAAAAATCATTTAAACAGCGGTGTAATTACTGCCAGCGGAACTACTTTGCTGGGTGCAGATGATAAAAGCGGCCTTGCAGCCATTATGGAAGCTGCTTTATTTTTTATACAGAATCCGGCTGTTAAACATGGTGATATAAAAATTTTATTTACACCCGATGAAGAAGTAGGACAGGGCACTGCAAAAGTAGATATGCAGAAACTTGGTGCTCAGTTTGGATATACTTTGGATGGCGGTGAAGCCGGGAGTTTGGAAGATGAAACTTTTAGTGCTGATGGAGCTGTTATTACTATTCATGGTGTTATTGTACACCCAGGGTATGCAAAAGATAAGTTAGTGAATGCCTTAAAAGTTGCAGGAGCAGTACTTGATGCTTTACCGCAACATGAATGGAGCCCCGAGACAACAGCAAAGCGGGAAGGCTTTGTGCACCCGACAGCCGTAAATGGTATTGCAGAGAAGGCAACCATACAATTTATTGTCAGGGATTTTACGTTAGCAGGTTTGCAGCAACATCACGAACGCCTAAAAAAAATTGCACAAGAAACAGTTGCAAAATTCCCGGGGGCGCTAATGGAATATACTGTGCAGGAACAATACCGCAATATGAAGGAAGTTTTGGATACATGCCCACAGGTAGCAGCTTATGCAGGCGAAGCAATTGAAAGAGCAGGGTTAACCATTAAGAAAGAAAGCATACGTGGCGGAACCGATGGCAGCCGCTTCAGTTACATTGGCATGCCCTGCCCCAATATTTTTACCGGGATGCAAAACATACACAGCAAATTAGAATGGATCGGTACAAAAGACATGGCAAAAGCTGCAGAAACTATTGTGCACCTGGCGATGATCTGGGAGGAGCGGAGTTGATATTTAAATCTCTGATACTTTATTCATTAATAATTTTTTCAGCAGCTTCTTTATCTTTTGAGAATATTTTCACTTTAATTCCTCCAGGAGAATTTAAGTGGGCAATATCAATATTTTCTATAAAAAATCTATTCCCTGTTCTTTTAGCTTTTCCCGCACTAAGTTTGCTTCCCCTGCATCAGGGTATGTATAAAGAAGAATGGTACTGGCTTGTGTCATAAAAATTGCTTAAAGATTAATTAAAATACTGGTTTATTTTGAAGCTGCTGCAATATGTTTTGTTGTATCTATATAATGCCGCAGCCTGGTAATTTTTCCTGCATCATTAAAAGTCCAGAGGTGTAATTCTTCATCCCGATATGAGCCTCCTGTTGCAGATACTTCAGCTTCTATAACAAATTCTGCAGCTACCTGGTTTTCGTTGCCCATAACAGATAACACACTAAATTCTTTTATAACAAGTTGCCCAAGCGTTTTAAAAAACTCCATGGCCCCTGCCTTTCCCTGTTGTGGCTTCATCCAAGGCACTTCTGCTTTTTGTGCCGAATTATCGGCCCACTGTTCCCATTGTACATCTTCTGCCAAACAATTAATTATAAAAGGGATATCTCCTTTACCAAAAGCCTCATAAATATTGTTTATGGTTTGCAGGTTGTTGTTCATACAAATATTTTTTTACTGATTGTAATATTTCTAATTGCTTAACAAAATATAAAACCCTTTTTACAAATACAATAGATTAAAAATGTTTTTTAATAATCGTTTTATAGTAGATTTTGTTGCATCCAGCACATCAACGACTGTTGCATTATGTACACAAGTGGAATTAAAATTTATGCGGGTATTTTGCGTACCAGGCTGAAAAAATTCCATTTTTCCAGGTTGAATTTTTAGCCCGGCTGATTATTTTCCAGCAACTTCCTGTATTTTTTTTTAAGCTTAAAATTATTTTTTGGATCATCGCAGTAGGTTATCACTATTTTAGATGCATTTTCTTCAACTATCATTGGATTTACTGCTTCCTTTTTATTTTCCAAAGTATATTTAACCATAGCTGCAATATACAAGCTCAGTACATTTCTGTCATCGCTTATAGCTGCAACCTTACCCTGCATATAAAATTGGTAAACCCTGGTGCCCATCATCCAGGTTGATAAAAACTGTAAAGCATTTGCCCTGCTAACATCTAATTCTAAAAAGGGAGCAGATAGTAAAAACTTTGCCGCAGATAAGGCCAGAGGTTCTGTTTCGGAATAATCAGTTGGTTTTTCCAGTTTAATATCCTGGTATGGATAAACAGTTTGGCATAAGGAAATATTACTTGTACAGGCCAGGAAGATAAAGAGAAAAAATTTATTCATTTCTGTTAACTGATTTTATTCAGGATTGATAATTGGCTACGGCTTAATACTGCTAAAGCTTACCCTGTATTTTTTTTAAACTTCAGTTTCAAACCAAAAAAACAATCATCTCTTTAAGTTACCGTAATGGTGTATGTTAAAAAAGAAGTTTCTGACAAATAAAACAACAAATTATAAGTACCGGCTGCAGTTCGTTTAAATTTATAAACTGTATTACGAATTTGAGCAGTTTGAGAACAGTAACAGCCATTGTACCTGGCTGCTACATTGATTGTAGTAGAATTGCCGCTTGTAGTTTCTGTAAAGCTTTCGAAAAGGCCACAGCTGTTAACTACTCCAAAAAAAACATTCAGGTCAATTTCCTGGTTTACTATAGCTGTTGTAGCACCGGTAACACTTGTTACATAAGCTCTCACATGGTAATCGCAAACGGGATCTTCGGTGGTTTTACCACATCCTGGTAATACAAAAATCAATAAAGTAAAAACAGGTAGTAAAATAAGGTATCTCTTTTTCATAATTTTTTTAATGATGATGAATATTTATTTTATTCGTAGTTTTTGAAAAAAATAAATATGATTTGGTTAAAGTTAAAGTATTATCACGGTTATTTAAATTTCAGTTGTTGAATTATTCGGTCATCTTTTGTGGTATTGTTAAGCCGGTATAAAATAAAGTAGATTAATTTCCCCATTTTGAGTTAAATACTGGCAGATGTTCTAAAATTGTAAATTGTTTTAAATTATTATAAGAAAATGCAACTTATTTACTTTGTTAAGAGTCTGAAATATAAGATTTGCAAATTGATTTTCTAACCAAAAAACATAAATATGAAACAAATGACAATGCCTGGATTCTTTAAGTACGCTTTCTTGCTGTTTTTAACTTCTTTTGCAAGTGCCATGGCATGGGCCCAGGGAGACAGCGGCAGCAGTACAACTGCTACAACACAAACTACCACGCAAACAACCACTCAAACCTGGTATACTGAACCCTGGGTTTGGATTGTTGGAGGAGCCGTATTGATATTGATCATTGTAGCCTTAACAAGGGGAAACAAGGGAGACAGCACGGGACGTACTGATAGAGTTACGGTTACTAAAACCACCAGCAGCGAATCAGAGTAAGTTAAATTTATATTATAAAAAAAGCCTTGATTTCAAGGCTTTTTTTATACGTATTCATTTCAAAGGGATAATTACTTTTTATTAGTCCGCAGCAACGCAACCAGCAATAAAATGAAAACAGCCCCACCTACTATCCAAACCCATGGCTGCATAAAGAAATTTTGATCGCTTTCGGATTTTGTGCCAATGCTTATATCCACTTTTTTGTCTTGTGAAAAACTATAAAAAGAAAATAAAAGCCCTGCAACAAAAAGGCCCGCTTTGTTAAGCGTTTTTTTAACAGGCCCTGGAATGAATTGTTTCATAATGTTTGTATTTGGGTTATGAAATATTTGTAACTACCACAATAAAATACCGTGCCAAATTCCATAAATTCTTGTTTACCAGGTATAGCGGTAGCCATGCCAGCAGACATGCGGCGGCGGGAAATTGATGAGCGTTAAGAGTTGGCAGAGAGCTTTATGTAATAGGAATGTAAAACCGTCGTAAAGCAAACTGATTATTTATCTTTACGTAGATAATATCTATCTAAATGAACCTGCAGCAACTCGATTATATAATAGCCGTTGACACATACCGGCATTTTTTACAGGCGGCAAAAAAATGTTTTGTAACCCAGGCTACCCTTAGCATGATGATACAAAAACTGGAAGAAGAACTTGGTGTAAAAATATTTGACCGCAGTAAAAAGCCGGTGAAACCAACAGATATTGGAAAAAAAATAATAGCACAAGCCCGCCGGATTGCCGGAGAAGCAGCACGCATTAAAGAACTGATAAAAGAAGAAAAAGGTGTTGTAAGTGGTGAATTAAGAATTGGTATCATCCCTACGCTTGCGCCTTATTTGTTACCGCTGTTCTTAAAACAATTTGTAACATATTACCCGTGTGTTAAATTGCTTATCAGTGAATATACCACCAGCTCTATTATTAAAAGGTTAAAAGCCGGACAACTTGATGCCGGTATTTTAGCAACCCCTTTAAAAGATGCTGCTATTAAAGAGCAGGTATTATTTTACGAAAAATATTTTTTGTACGTAAATGAAAAAGAAACCGGCTTTAACAAGCAATACGTATTACCGGGCGATATTGATATTAACCGGCTCTGGCTTTTGGAAGAAGGGCATTGCATGCGGTTGCAGATACTTAATTTTTGTGAGTTGAAAAAACAGCATGAGGTTGATGAGCAATTACATTATGAAGCCGGAAGTATTGAAACTTTAAAAAACCTGGTAGAAAAAAATTTTGGTATCACCATCATTCCTGAACTGGCAACTCATAATTTAAACAGCTCACAAAAAAAGCGGTTGCGTTATTTTAAACCGCCAACGCCCGTACGTGAAATAAGTATTGCCACCCACCGGGAATATGTTAAGGACAGGTTGATTGAAGTTTTAAAACAAACCATACTAAAAGCAATACCGGAGGAAATGAAAAGCAACCGGAAAATGAACATACTGGATATCTGATTTCAATTGCTTACAACTAAATAAAACACAATTATTTTTTATCACTTTACTTTTTTAATTTATCGCTGCAAATAATTTTTACTTGAACCGTGATGACCCGTTTACCTGCAGTTGATACCATTTTTAATTGTTACGGCATAAAAAAAGTTGCGGAAATATCTTCCGCAACTTTTTTAAAAAGGTGTATTTGGGTTAAGCACTAAATGCATGTATCATTCCCAAAACCGATGCCAGCATCAGCACACATTTCCAGCAATATGTTCTTTTCATTTTTGTTTGATTTTAGGATGTAAAAATACGTGATTGGGAGGAGTATGGATTGTTAATGTTTGGAGGATTTGATCAACCTATTTCAGGACGAGGCAAAAATGCCCATTGCTCCAAACGTCCAACCAGCCTTGCAGAAAATCGATGTTACCTTCCGTATTTTTTCTTGAGGTCATTTGTCAAGTTGCTGAAAACATAATCGTGTTCTTGTCGTATGCCTAACTTTTCTAACGGCTCCCAATAAATTCTTGGTGTCAATTCTGATGTATATGTCGTAACACGTGTCAGCTTACAACTATTTTCTCCAACTTTGTCAAAATAATAAATTGCTTCTTTAAAACCAATCCATTTCCGTCCTACTAAGTTGTAGTCAATTACATCCATTCTTAAAACTTTTGCTTTTTCAAGTTGTGTGATTTTCTCAACAATTGTCCCGCTGCCAAAGTCTGAGTTGCTAAGATGTCCTGCTTTGAAGTAACATGTTCTCAAACCGCCAACTTCTTCTTTTTCCAAAATACATTTTACTGGAATCGGTAAATCAAAATTCATTAAATATGGTTTGTTAGCAACTAATGTGTCCACAGATTTTATAGCTTCATAAACTTGCTCTGGGGTGTAATTGTAAACTTGTTCTGTCCTAACTTCTACAACTTCTTTTTTGTTTGGGTTAATAAAATGTTCGGTTGGTGCTCCAATGAGAAACGGCAGCAATGGAAGTAATAAAACAGAAAGTCTTGTTGTTGATTTTATGCCCTTGTAGCGTTTAACTAAATGTGAGATAACATAGCCTAAAAAAATCAATGGAACAATTAGTGGCAAAGTCATAACGATACACAGGAGTCCTGACAAACCCGGAATGTACATTGCAAGTAAAACTAAAACAGTTGTAACTAACGAACCCCAAAGTAAATATTTTTTGTTTGGCATAGCACCAATTGAAATCCCTAAAACAATTGGCAATAAAATAAAGAGTATCCAACTATAATTCACAAGTCCTAAAAATAAAAATGCAATCCCTGTCCCCAAAAACACAATTGTCAGGAGGATTGAAAGTTGAAAACTTCTGTCGAGTAATATTTTATTCATAATTGTAGGGTGTAGCACTAATATGGCAGCTTACATTTGTATTGCCGTAACTCATTGTACAAATATTAATTGAAAATCAACTGAGAATTAAAAATTCTGTTGCGCCAATGCAATGTACCAAAAATCTAATTTCTAAAAGGCCATGTAATTATACTAAAGGCTATTTGGGGAAATTGTCTTTCAACCTTAATAGAAAATCCGCAATTGACTTTACCACAACCTTATTAGCTTCTTTTGATTGAAGCATTCAGCATTGCCATAAGGTAATAAGGTTCGTGCTATTGGGTTAATTCGTTTTCTACTAAGGTTTGTTTGTGTTGCAAGGTTGTAACCTTTAAAAGTTAGAATATTGCTTAATTTTTCTACGCTTAGATAAGGCTCAATAAGGTTATAAAGTACACGAGTGCGACGCCACCGCAGCCCCACAAAGATTTTATGCCCGGTACATAAAAAATTATATACCTTCAACTCAAATTTTAAAACTATGGAATATTTAAAAGATTATTGGTGGGTCATTGTTTTGGTGTTTGTTTTACTTCAATGTTTTGTTACTATTAACCAGGGCTTTATTGGCGTTGTAACCATGTTCGGTAAATACCAGCGTATCATGCGGCCGGGACTGAATTTTAAAATCCCCATCCTGGAGCAGATCTTTAAAAAAGTAAGTATCCAGAACCGCTCTGTGGAACTGGAGTTTCAGGCCGTAACGGTTGACCAGGCGAATGTTTATTTTAAATCAATGCTGCTGTACTCGGTACAAAATGAGCAGGAAGAAACCATTCAGAAAGTGGCGTTTAAATTCATCAGCGATAAAGACCTGATGCAGGCTTTGATACGAACTGTTGAGGGAAGTATCCGTGCTTTTGTATCTACCAAAAGGCAGGCTGAGGTTTTAAATGTGCGCCGCGATATTGTTGAAAATGTGAAGGAACAGGTGGATGTGGCGCTGGAAGGCTGGGGTTATCACCTGCAGGATCTGCAGATAAACGATATTACTTTTGATGAGGCTATCATTACAAGTATGAGCAAAGTGGTTGCCAGTAACAACTTAAAAGCAGCGGCTGAAAATGAAGGGCAGGCGCTTTTAATTACCAAAACAAAAGCTGCAGAAGCAGAAGGTAATGCCATTAAAATTGCTGCAGAGGCAGAAAGGCTTGCGGCGCAATTGCGTGGCCAGGGTGTGGCATTGTTCCGGGAAGAAG
>JANNYY010000336.1:0-13891 GCA_031410355.1 Chitinophagaceae bacterium
CTGCGGCCGGTTGCATACAGCGAAGTATCTTCATAAATATTTCCTTCGCCGTCGGAAAATAATATGTACGGGCTTTCTGTTAACATCATTAATTATTCCCAGGTATCTTTTTCAGTTGCTCCACACAAAAACAGTTAAAAATTTTTTCATCAATACCGAAACTTTCTTCGGCTATTTCAGATTGTATTAATTTGTTAGATTCAAAATCCACAGTAAGCAACCTGTCTTTTAAAATTATATTTTTTATTTCAGTCCAGTTATGTCTTTTTTCATAAAAAACATAGTGTATGGTAATTGCCGTTGAATCCAGTTCTACCTTTATTTTCTTTTGTAAAAATTTGAAAAAAATACCGTAGATCAATAATACAACTGCGAATGCTATTGAACCGGTGGTAATGTAAGTAAGAACTGCAGCAATACCAAGTAACACCAGCCTGTTAAATTTATACCGGTTTAAAATGGTTTTTACAAAAAAAGATAACAAAAGAAGCAATAATCCAAGGCCTGTTCCGGCATAATAATTTTTTTCGCTTACATACACGAAAGAAGCAACGCCTGCAATGGCAAGCAGGGCCCTCGTAGTAAGCATTTCTATTTCCGCCGGGGTATCTTTTAAAATTATTTCAAACCTGTTCATTTAAACCGGGTTTGCTGCCACCAATAAATTGCACAATTTAAATAAACAACGGGCACCTACATTTTCATCCCACTCATCGTGGCTTACCCCAACTTCATTCAAATCGAAACCAACTAACTGCCTGCCGCTTTGAACTAATTTTTTAAAAATATAAAATACCTGTTCAGTTTCAAACCCGCCCTGTACCGGGGTTCCCGTATGCGGACAAAGTTTTGGGTCAAGCCCGTCAATATCAAAACTGATAAAAACTTTATCAGGTAAATGACCGATCATTTCATCAACGATCTGCTTCCAGGATTCTCCTTCGTACTGGCGCTCTTTTATATCCTTATCAAAATAAGTAACAACGCGGCCTTTATTAGCATTGATATAATCAACTTCCTCTTCGCAATAATCCCTTATTCCCACCTGAACCAATTTGCTTAACTGCGCAATTTCTTCAAGCGCATTATACATAATTGAAGCATGAGAATAAGTGAATCCTTCGTATCCTTTTCTCAGATCGCAATGCGCATCAATTTGTAAAATACCTAAGTCGCCATGCTTTTCGGCAATGGCTTTAAAATAGCCAAGGGGTGTACTGTGGTCTCCGCCCAATAAAGCAACCAGTTTTCCTGCATCCATCAGTTCTTTGGTACGTTCAAAAACCCAGGTATTTAAAAAATTACTTCCTTCATTAATTTCTTTTAGTGATTTGCACATGAATTTATTATCGGCTACAATTTCCGCATGCGAAATATAATTGATATACAGTTCAGCTTCTTTACGCAGGTAATCACTTTTCATCAGCACTTTTTTATCGTATGGGCGCATATAAAAACCCTGTTTCCACCCGTCTTTTACATCCGGGTCAAAGAGATCAACCTGTAAACTTGAATTAAAAATATGTTCCGGCGCCCTTGCAGTACCGGCATTGTAGCTTACTGTTACTTCCCAGGGAATGGGTAAAATAACCAGCCTTGCTTCTTCCTCAGAAAAAGGTAAACCAAAAATATTGTTGTCGGGGTTACCAACCGAGTTGGGATCAAAAGTAGAAATATCAGTCATCACTTTTATTTAATTGAACATACAGGCTGTTAAAAACGGATGCAAAGATAAGCTACAGCAATACATTGCGTAAGTAAATATTCATAATTTAACTAAATACTGAATTTATACCGGTAAACCTTCTTTTTGCTGATATTAATCATGAAAAAAAAAGGGTAAACTGATTTACGAAAGTAAAAGACACCCCAATTGAATTACCTTTGTGCCGAAATTTTTACCATGAAAAGAACACATATTATTTTTCTTGTAGCCATTGCCGCGTTAATTGTTGCCCTGATCGTTTTTTCTGCAGGCGATTTTTCAACTTACGAAACAATAAGCTCTGCCAAAAATAAACAGGGTACCTATGTACACCTGATTGCCAAACTTGATAAAACCCAGCCCATTGAATACGATGCTGTAAATAATCCCAATTACCTCAGCTTTTATGCTGTTGACAGCCTTGGCGGAAAAACAAAAGTAATTTTTCACAACAGCAAACCCACCGACCTGGAAAAAAGCGAACGTATTGTTATGAAAGGGAAAATGCAGAAAGATCATTTTGAATGCAATGATATTCTTTTAAAATGTCCTAGTAAATATAAAGATGATAAAAGCCAGTTGGAAAAAACCATCACTAATCAGCAGGATTCAACTTACTAATAATTACAGCAAATGCTTTTTGAAGGCGAACACTTACTTCCGGGACAAATAGGCCATTTCTTTGTTTTACTTGCGTTTGTTGCATCCATTATTTCAACCATCGCCTATTTTACCGCAAGCCGAAAAACTAACCTGGTTGAAAAAAGATCATGGCTTAATTTTGCCAGGCTTGCTTTTATTACACAGCTTATTGCTTCCGTAATAATTTTTGTAACCATTTTTTATATCTGCGCCAACCATTATTTTGAATACATGTATGCCTACAAGCATGCATCAAAAGAGCTGGAACCAAAGTACCTGCTGGCCTGCATTTGGGAAGGACAGGAAGGAAGTTTTTTATTGTGGACCATCTGGCACAGTGTGCTCGGCATCTTCATTATGACCAAATCAAAAGAATGGGAAGCACCCGTAATGACAGTGATCAGCCTAGCACAATTCTTTTTGTTACTGATGTTGCTGGGGTTGTATATGGCAGATGTACGGCTTGGCAGCAGCCCGTTTACTTTAACAAGAAATGAAATTGCGGGGCCCATTTTCAGTCAGCCAAATTATTTAACCTTTATAAAAGATGGTGTGGGCTTAAATGTTTTACTCCGTAATTACTGGATGGTTATTCATCCACCCATATTATTTTTAGGATTTGCATCTACCATTATTCCATTTGCATTTGCTTATGCAGGCTTACAAAGCAAACGCTTTGGTGACTGGATAACCCCTGCCCTGCCCTGGACTTTGTTTAGCGCCTGTGTTTTAGGAGTTGGTATAATGATGGGCGGAAAATGGGCTTACGAATCTTTATCTTTTGGCGGTTACTGGGCCTGGGATCCTGTAGAAAATGCATCGCTGGTTCCCTGGCTCATCTTAATTGCAGGTTTACATACCATGGTCATTTACAAAGCAACGTCCCATTCTTTAAAGGCAAGTTACCTTTTTGCTTTTCTTACTTTTATATTTATTTTGTATTCAACTTTTTTAACCCGTACCGGCATTTTGGGCGATACATCTGTACATGCTTTTACAGATGCGGGCCAGGCAATTAATGTAATGATCCTGCTATTTGTAGCATCATTTACATTACCATCAATTATTTTGCTTATCGTAAATTTAAAAAAGATACCCTCCGTACAAAAAGAAGAAAGTACAAACTCACGGGAATTCTGGATGTTCATTGGTTCATTGGTTTTCTTTTTGGCCGCCATGTTCATCATTGCTAAAACATCGGTACCGGTTTACAATAAAGTTTTTGGTACCAAAATAGCACAACCCGAAAATGTTGAATTTTCTTACAACAAAGTAATTATACTGGTAGCCATTATCATTGGTTTATTAAGCGCCGTAACACAATACTTCAAATACAAAAAAACAGCGCCGGGTTATATTTTTAAAAAGATTGCCCTGCCAACTGTTTTAGCAGCGATTATTACCGCATTGCTGGCTGTTTTTTACCCACTTACTTATTATAAAATGGGTGCAGGATTTTTAGGTGCTGCTTATGTTGCCTTATTTGCAGCTATTTATTCGGTAATTGCAAACGCAGCCTATATCTGGACAGGATTGAATGGAAAGCTAAAAGCTGCAGGAGGTTCTGTTGCTCATATTGGTTTTGCATTGATGTTAGCAGGTATTTTAATTTCATCCAGTAATAAAGAAGTGATCAGCAACAGCCGGGCAAATGGCATCAACTTACAAATTTCGGGCAAAGACCCGATGACAAAAGAGACCGATAACCCCCAGGAAAATTTAACCCTGATACGCCAGGTACCTGCAACCATGGGGCCTTATGAAGTTACCTACCTGAGAGATTCTTTTGGTAACGAAAAAGGCCGGCGTTTTTATGAACTGCAGTTTCAGCGTAAAGATGCAGCCACAAAAAAGGTGCTTGAGCAATTTACTTTATGGCCCGATGTGTATATCATGAAGGATAACAACATGAGCAGCAACCCCGATACCAAGGCCTATTTGGGCAAAGATGTATTTACCTATATTTCTTATGCCGTAAATAACAAAGAAGAAGATACTGCCCAGTTTAAAATAAAAGAAATGGCCGAAGGCGATACCGCTTTTTACAGCAATGGTATCGTGATTTTAAACCGTGTGGTAAAAAATCCGGATAACGAAAAATATCATTTTAAACCAACAGATGCTGCGTTAATGGCTGACATTACTTTAATAAGTAAAGATGGCCTGCATTATAAAGCTTCTCCCTTAATTCAAATTGATGAACTTGGCGTTATCCAGGTTGATGACACGGTATATGCACAAAATATGTATGTAAAATTTGCCGGTGTTACAGATGCCCGCAAAATTAAGATCGGGATAAAGGAATCAGACAAACTGATACAATACATTACCCTGAAGGCTTAT
Source organism: Chitinophagaceae bacterium (assembly GCA_031410355.1). Lineage (GTDB taxonomy): Bacteria > Bacteroidota > Bacteroidia > Chitinophagales > Chitinophagaceae > Ferruginibacter. Next base: position 4,691 of record JANNYY010000336.1, read on the forward strand.
GTTTTTCCTTATATCAACTTAGTTTGGCTGGGGCTTATTATTATGGCACTTGGTATAATAATGAGTGCAGTTAAAAGAGCTAAGCTTTCAACTTTTTACGCCGCCCTGGCTTTAATTTTTGCCGGAGTTGGGCTCTTCTATATGTTTCTTTTAGCAAATTAGCATAGCAGTCGGCCTGCAGTTGCCTGATCACTTTTTCTGCTTTTTTATCGGTGCTGATGTACAGGTTATTTTTGTTAAATAATGTTTTAAGCAGAGCAGAATCTTTCAATAAAGAATCAACCATCTGCGGAACCTGGTAAACCATCATGGTATCGCAGGCGCTCCTGATTGCTGTGTTAGCAGAATCAATACTGGCCTCCGAAACAGAATCTTTAAAATGCTGAATTTCCCATGCAGAAGGCTCCTTCACCCCTTCGGCACATCCACAAAACAAAAAAAATATACAATAAAAACTAAACTTTAGGGTTACATTAAGCATCAAAATGAATTAAATATTGGTCTAAATAGTAAATTTACAAAATGCAAAGGCTACACCGCCCCCAATTTTATATAAGAATTTTAATATTGCTTGTGGTTATTGTAACCGCAAATACAAACACGGTACATGCCCAAACAGGCATACATGATACCATTACCACTTATGCCGTTGTTTACAATGGCGATACCATTGAAGCCAAAACTTTATCTAATGTTGATTTTTATGCCCGTTATACAGATGCTACGAGGGCTAATAAGGCCCAATGGACAAGGTTACGCAATGCCATCATTGTTACTTATCCTTATGCTTTAAGTTCGGGAACAATCCTTAACGAGATGAATGTTAAACTGGCCGGCGTTACCGATAAATCAGAAAGAAAAGAGTACATAAAAACGAGAGAGAAAGAATTAAAAAAAGAATTTACTGATCCCCTCAGTAATTTATCTATATACCAGGGTAAGGTTTTAATGAAACTGATTAACCGGCAAACCGGCAACAACTGTTACGAGATAATTAAAGAATACAGGGGTGGTTTTACAGCCCGGCTATATCAAACAGTTGCCTTCTTTTTTAGCAGTAATCTTAAACAGCCTTACGATGCTACAGGCGAAGAACGGGAAATGGAAACCATTCTGAAAGAAGTGTGTTCTACATATGGGTTCAATTATTCAGTTTACCGGCCTTCCGTTGCAGCCTTTTAAATTCTATTAAAGTATAAAATTTTATTATTGGTAAAAGGAAACTTACTGCGTAAAGGGTATATTTCTCCACTTTGCTGTATTAGTGTTAATAAGTTTGCAAAACATGAGGATTGTTATAGCAATTCTACTGGCTTTTTGGTTAAAATGAGTTAAATTGCACCCAGAAATTTTTAATACAAGAATGAAGTTAGATATTTTGGCTTTTGGTGCTCATCCCGATGATGTGGAATTAAGTTGCACCGGGGTTTTATTGGTTGAAAAAAACAATGGTAAAAAAACCGGGATTATTGATTTAACTGCAGGTGAATTGGGAACAAGGGGTACAAGCGAAAGCAGAAAAGTAGAAGCAGCGGACGCAGCAAAAATATTGGGTGTTAACATCAGGGAGAATTTGGGAATGGCAGATGGTTTTCTGCAAAATGATGAAGCGCACCAGCGAAAAATTATAACAGTATTAAGAACTTATCAACCGGAAATCATTTTATGCAATGCACCCCAAGACCGCCATCCGGATCATGGACGGTCGTCAAAATTGGTAGCCGATGCTTCATTTCTTTCCGGCTTAAGCAAAATTCAAACGGAGCATAATGGTTTAGCCCAGGAAGCATGGCGGCCAAAATATGTTTTCCGTTATATTCAGGACCGGTTTTTGCAACCTGACTTTGTAATAGATATCAGCAGTGTATTTGAAAAGAAGTTAGAAGCAATAAAAGCATATAAAACACAGTTTAATACAGACCGTTCCGTTGATAAGTCAACCAGTGACGAACCGGAAACTTACATTTCAACACCGGAATTTTTAGACAGTGTAATTTACCGGCATAAATGGTTTGGAAAAATGATTGGTGTAAAATATGCCGAAGGGTTTATATCAGATAAAATGATCGGGCTAAAAAATTTCGATGCAATTATTAAAGAAAATACTTAACATAAAATTCAATTATCATTATGGCAACTCCTAAATTTTTGAACGCTAAAGGCTCTACCTTTCACCAGGAACTTAAAAAAAGAGTAAGCAACTATTTTACAGAAACTAAAAAGCCCGCTACGGGAAATTTTGGCCTATATTTTAAAGCTGTATTGTTCTGGACAGTTTACGTGCTGCTTTACGTTCATGTATTATTTTTTACACCACAAACATGGATCGCCATCCTGGAATGTTTTGTAATGGGTGGATTAACAGCCGCCATTGGTTTTAACGTGATGCATGATGGCGGGCATGGCAGTTTCAGTAACAGTAAATTCTGGAATAAAATTGCAGCTTTCTCAGTAAATGCCCTTGGTGCAAGCGGTATTATGTGGAACAATAAACACAATATCATCCATCATACCTATACCAATATTGATGGTGTGGATGATGATATTGAGATCAAGCCTTTATTAAGGATGTGTTCTTCTCAGAAGAAATATTTTGTACACCGTTTTCAGCATATCTATGTTTGGTTTTTATATACCCTGTTATTACTGGTTTGGGTTTTTTTAACTGATTATAAGAAATATTTTAGTAAAAAAGTTGGCAGTGTACCCATTAAAAAAATGAGCAGCTTCGATCATTTTGCTTTTTGGATCGCCAAAGCAGGTTATGCATTTATGATGATTGTATTACCCATTATGTTATTAGGATTTGTGCAATGGCTGGTAGGCTTTTTGATCATCGCTATGTTTGCAGGTTTTGTTTTAAGTATTGTTTTTCAACTGGCACATACCGTAGAAGAAACAACCTTTCCTGTACCTGATGCAGATATAAACAGAATTGAGAACGAGTGGGCAATTCACCAGATCGAGACCACGGCAAATTTTGCAACAAAAAACAAATTGATCTCCTGGCTGGTAGGTGGTTTAAATTTTCAGATCGAACATCATTTATTCCCGAAAATATCACACATCCACTACCCTGCTATCAGTAAAATAATTAAAGAAACCTGCCAGGAATATGGCGTAAAATATATTGAGTTCAGGAAAATGCGCCATGCAGTAGCATCGCATTCGGCTCATCTTAGAAATATGGGCAGGCCTTAAACCGCATTTGTTTTTATATCCAGCCTTTTTATTTATCTGTATTTACAGTTGATAATAAAAAGGCTTTTTTTATTCTTCACATTTTAAACTAGCAAAAATGTCGGCAAAAACCTGGCTTGATAAACACAAAGAAACATTAACAAACGGCCAAAGAATTGCCGATGCAGTAGCAAAGGGCATGGGCTCATGGACTTTTATTATCGGGCAGTCGATCTTTGTTGTAATCTGGATGGCTTTAAACGTGGTGGGCTTCATCCGGCATTGGGATGTATATCCATTCATACTGCTTAACCTTATTTTTTCAACGCAGGCAGCTTATGCGGCACCAATTATCATGATGGCACAAAACAGGCAGGGTGAAAGAGACAGGATGCAGGCACAGGAGGATTATCGTTGCAATATTGAAGCTAAACTTGAAATTGAATCCTTGCAAATACAGTTAACTAAAATTGAAACAGAAAAATTAGACAAGATCATTAAGATGCTGGAAGCGATGAAAAAGGATTAAAGGGTGAGTCACCCCTTCAAGGGTGGCTCACCCGGTAATTATGAAGGTTCTTTCGTTTTTGGGTGAGCCACCCTTGAAGGGGTGACTCACCCAAAATTGCACAGCTTACCGTAAATTTACCCTTCAAAACAAAAAATAATGAGTGAAGAAAAAAGCCTCAACTTTATTGAGGAAATTATTGAAGATGATTTGAAGAACGGAAAATACAAAACCATTCTCACACGTTTTCCACCCGAACCAAATGGGTATTTACACATTGGCCACGCCAAATCTATTTGTCTCAATTTTGGACTGGGTTTAAAATATGGCGGCCAAACAAATCTTCGCTTTGATGATACCAACCCCGTAACAGAAGAAACAGAATATGTTGACAGCATTAAAGAGGATATACAATGGCTGGGGTTTAATTGGGCACAGGAATTATATACATCTGACTATTTTGATACACTGTATAATTATGCTGTTGATCTTATAAATAAAGGCCTGGCTTATGTAGATGATTCTAATGCCGAAGAAATTGCTGTGATGAAAGGCACACCAACCGAACCCGGAAAAAACAATGCATACCGCAGCAGAACTATTGAAGAAAATTTTGCCTTTTTTACTGCAATGAAATCCGGTAAATACAAAGACGGTGAAAAAGTTTTGCGTGCAAAAATTGATATGGCCCATACCAATATGCTGATGAGAGACCCGATCATCTACCGCATTAAACATGCTCACCACCACCGCACCGGCTCTACATGGTGTATTTACCCGATGTATGATTTTGCACATGGCCAAAGCGACAGTATTGAAAACATTACGCATTCCATCTGCACTTTGGAATTTATTCCGCACCATGAATTATATGACTGGCTGATTGATAAACTGGAAATTTTTCCATCTCATCAGTATGAGTTTGCAAGACTGAACATGACTTACACTGTGATGAGCAAAAGAAAATTGTTACAACTCGTTAATGAAGGGCATGTTACCGGATGGGATGATCCACGAATGCCCACGCTGAGTGCGTTCCGCAGAAAAGGATATACACCCGAAAGCATCCGTATATTTTGCGATAAGATCGGCGTAGCCAAAAGAGAAAATTTTATTGACCTGAGTTTGCTTGAATTTTGTTTACGGGAAGATCTGAATAAAAAAGCATTACGGGTGATGGCTGTACTTGATCCGGTTAAACTTGTTATTGATAATTATGAAGATGGAAAAACAGAAGAACTGGTAAGTGAGAATGGCCCGGACGAATCCATGGGAAAAAGATTGCTCCCTTTTAGTAAAGAACTGTGGATAGAAAGAGAGGACTTTATGGAAGAACCTGCAAAAAAATGGTTCAGGCTTGCACCCGGCAGCATGGTACGCTTAAAGAATGCCTACATTATAAAATGCGAAAGCTTTGTAAAAGATGCAGATGGTAAAGTAACAGCAATTCATTGTACTTATATTCCTGAAAGCAGGAGTGGCAGCGATACCAGCGGCATCAGCGTGAAAGGGACCATCCATTGGGTATGTGCTGCTCATGCTGTAAATGCCGAAGTACGTTTGTACGACCGTTTGTTTACTGTTGAAAATCCTTTGGGAGAAGAAGGGGATTTTAAAGACAGCATTAACCCGGAATCTTTACAAATTATAACTAATGCTGTACTTGAACCATCGCTTAAAGATGCAACTCCCCAAAGCAGGTATCAATTTATCCGTAAAGGATATTTTTGTTTGGATAAAGATTCAACTGCAGATAAATTAGTTTTTAACCGCACGGTTACTTTAAAGGATGCCTGGGCTAAGGAAGTGAAGAAGAATTAAAGCAGCCCTGAGTTTGCAAAATCTGCTTTTAAGGCCATTTGCATAATGAGATTTTTTTTAACTTTGAGTACAATCATAAAACAATGGCACGTATTGCAGGACTTAAATTAGTTAAAAGTACATCTGGTAAAGTTACCCATGTTACATTGAGTAGAAAACACTTTGGACAAATTATTGAAGACCTAATTGATGCCGCTGAAATGGAAAAGGCACGGAAGTCACCCTCCATACCATGGGAGGAAGCAAAGAAGCGTCTGCTTAAAAAAAAATAAGTTGACTTACAAAATCAACATCCGTAAAATAGCGGAAAAGTACATTGCAAAATTAGACCGGCCCACCAGGCTACGCATTATTAATGCTATTGAGTCACTTTCAGAAGACCCTTATAAGAAGGTGATTTATTAACAAACCATATCGCTACATATAAACTCCGTGTTGGATCTTATCGAATTTTATATGATGTTTATGAAACTGAAGTTACAGTAGATGTTGTAAACGTTGGGCCCCGTGGCGATGTTTATAATTAGTGGCTTTGTTTAGCTTTTCCTCTCAATTTTCACTTTAGGAAACACAGATGCCAGTAATATAACCAATGTGCAAAATACCATCAGGTACAAACCAAATAATTTTTGCGGACAATAATTATTATAGCACGAACTGAAAAGTATAAAACTTTTAATAGCATAGGCCACAGTTAAAGCAGAAATAAAAAGGTTGGCTCTTTTAGCCCAAACTTTGGGCAGTAACATAAACATAAGTGTAAAAGCTCCGAAAAAAATTAAGAATTTGCCGGGTTTACCATATTCATTATGATAACTGTAAAAGCCAGTAAATATTCTTTCCGTCTCTTTTGCAATATTTGCATCTGCAAAATACACCCAGGGCAAAAAGCAAGAAATCATCAGTGTAATGCAGGCAACAATGCCGATCCAGTGCAGGTATTTTACAAACATACTTATTCAATAAAAATAAGGATTGCAGAATGCAACCCTTATCGTGGAGGTCCCGACCGGATTCGAACCGGTGTAGAAGCTTTTGCAGAGCTTTGCCTAGCCACTCGGCTACAGGACCATTATTTTTTTTATCCCTACAAAACTACCAGAGCTATCCGCCAACTGGCGGATACAGGACCAGTTGTAAATTCAAAATGAAAAATTAAGAAAGTAAAACAAATTTTCATTTCATTTTTTACAAGTGCAAAAATAGGGTAATTTTAAAGAAAATTGCACAAACAGAAAATATGATTATCGTGGGGAAATACATAAAAATAAATACCCACAGGTTAGTGTGGGCATTTGTGATGTTTTTTTGATCACTGAGTATTTATTGGTTATCCTTTAAATACTATCAGGCGGGAATTAAAAATTCCTCTTTATTTTCTAAACGTAAAACTACGTAAAATCGTACCAAAAAAGCAAATTAACGACTCATATTAACACCCGATTAGGACAAAAGAATAATTTATGGCTGTTATTCAACATATTGTAAGGTATAAAAAGTTTGAAAATTCTATTATACTTCCCATTAAAATAAACAGTTTTATAGTAACACACTTCGCTTCAGCAATAAATGAATTTTTATATTGGAGGCAATACAGGCCGCTTCTTATTGATTTTATTGGCGTACAAAAACCATATTCAAATGGAATGTTACCTATAATTGCAATAATAACACAATTAAGATCCCGGGGTCATGATATAAGAATACGTTTACCGAATGATAAAAACGTGTTGGATTTATTTATACGAACCAATTGGGCTTACCATTTAAACCCAGAATTCAGACGATCAAATACAGGTTATGATCGCCATCTGCACACTACACAATTTAGAGATGACAAAGATGTAGCTTTAATTACACATGATTTTATGAATGTGGTTTTACGGAGCATGAGCAATCTGCCAAAAGATATCATCTCTGCTTTAGAATGGTCTATGTATGAAATATGTGATAATGTTATTAATCATTCAGATTCAGAAATAGGAGGTTTTGTTGAAGCAGTAACATATTCAAAAGAAGGTAAAATTTGTTTTACAGTGGCGGATGCTGGTAGAGGAATTTTAAATTCTTTAAAGGAAGCGTTACCTGAACTGAATACGAATGTTCAGGCTATCGGTGAGGCAATAAAAGCAGGAGTTACCCGAAATAAGGCTTTTGGACAAGGTAATGGTTTAGCAGGATCGTTAAGAATAACTACGATGTCAGGAGGAACATTAGATATAACAAGCGGATCAGGAAGAATTTATTGTACCTCTAACCATTCTAATGAACTGGAAAGTGGAAGAAATCAATTTTTTCATGGAACCAGTGTGAGCGGGCAAATTAATACCATCAATAATTTTTCTATTGGAAAGGCATTGCAGTTTAACGGAATTGAATATATACCATTAAATATTGTTGATACAGAATACGAATTACCAGATGAAGATGCTTTATTAATTCACATAAATAAGGAAACAACAGGGGTGGGAACAAGAAAGTCCGGAAGACAGTTACGTGCAAAAATGTTGAACCTTTTAGGTTCAAAACCTGGTTATCCCATATACATTGATTGGGAAGGGATCCCGGTTATTTCAAGTAGCTTCGCTGATGAATTTATTGGTAAATTATATTTAGAAATAGGCAAAGAAAAATTTAATTCAACAGTAAAAAATAAGAATATGGAAATTCTTATTCAGCAATTATTAGATAAAGCAATATCTCAAAGATTATCTCAATAAAAATCAAAATTCAAACTGAGGCACAAATGCAATTCTAAATCAAAAAATATGAACAGGATCGCAGAATCGGAATTGATTATTAATGAACGGGGCGCTGTTTATCATTTAAATTGCCGGCCCGAAGAAATTGCACAAACCATCATTACCGTGGGTGATCCCGACAGGGTTGGCGAAGTGAGTAAATATTTTGATAAAATTGAATTTAAAAATAACCATCGTGAATTTGTTACCCACACCGGTTACATTGGTAATAAAAGGATAAGTTGTGTAAGCACGGGCATTGGCCCCGATAATATTGATATTGTTTTAAACGAACTGGATGCCCTGGTAAATATTGATTTTGAAACCAGGCTCATCAAAGAAGAATTAACCTGCCTTAATATTATCCGTTTTGGCACATCAGGTTCATTACAAAAAGATATTCCGGTTGATAGTTTTGTTGCCAGTACCCACGGGCTTGGGCTGGATAACCTTATGCATTTTTACCGCCTTGAAAATAATGAAGAAGAAAAACAGATCATACAGGCTTTCAGTACACATACACAATTAAATTCGGGCAAAATTTCGCCATATATAAACATGGCCAGTGCAGGGTTGTTAAAACATTTTACTCAAAATTATCACCAGGGTATTACTGTAACCTGCCCTGGCTTTTATGGCCCGCAGGGCCGGGTATTAAGGCTGGGCCTGGGATACCCGGCGTTAATTGATAACCTCACAAATTTTCAGTTTGGCAATTACAGGATAACTAATTTTGAGATGGAAACATCGGCTATTTATGGATTGGGAAATGCTTTAGGGCATCATTGTCTTAGCCTTAGCGCTATTGTGGCCAACCGCATCAGCCAGCAATTTTCTGCCAACGGCGGCCTGGCAGTTGAAAATTTAATTAAACAATCTTTACAGGTAATAACAGCATCAAGTCTTTAATATGAAAATAGAATTTTATAAATACCAGGGTACCGGAAATGA
>JANNYY010000337.1:0-2054 GCA_031410355.1 Chitinophagaceae bacterium
CAACAGAGAAAAGAATATTCGAGGTTAGTGGAACCCTTATGGTTTCGGGTACCGGAATAAATAATATACTCCTTGTTTTGCATGATATTACTTTACCTAAACAACTGCAGCGGGAAAGAGAAGACATCATTGGCTTTGTAGCTCATGAACTTAGAAACCCGCTATCGAACATGGGCCTGTGTAATGAGTTATTGACCATGCTGCTAAAAGAAAAAAAATATGATGACATGCCTGAAATGATTCAGCGAAGCAAGAATAATTTAGAGCGGCTTAATAAAATGATTGGAGAATTATACAATGCAACCAAAATAAGCTCCGGAAATATTAACCTGGAGAAAACTGCTTATCATTTTGGAGAAATGATACAGGAATCTGTTGAAACCATAAATATTTTACAACCCGATTATAGTATTCTTATTGAGGGTGATGGAAATTTTATGGCAGAGGGCGACCGTTACCGCATGATGGAAGTGGTTACCAATTACCTGGGCAACGGCATTAAATATTCTGATGGCAGTACCGAAGTATGGCTCACCATTACGCACGATGAAACTACAGCAACCGTTTCAGTAAAAGATAAGGGCCTGGGTATTTCTGCCGCACAGCTACCCTATATATTCGAACGTTTTTTCAGAGCCGAAAAAACAAGAAACCTGGAGGGCCTGGGCCTTGGGCTGTACCTCTGCCAACGCATAATACATGCACATGAGGGTAAAGTATGGGCCGAAAGTGAAGAAGGCAAGGGCTCTACTTTTTACTTTTCAGTTCCGCTGCAGCAAAATTAATACCCCAATACCGCCTGCATTGTATTTGTGGCACACCTGTTGTTCATTAATATTTGTTATGAACAGGATACTGGTAATAAATAACGACCTGGATTCGATGGGCCTTTTAAAACAATGGCTCGAAACTAAAACCTACACCGTAAAAATTACAACAAGCAGGAAAAAAGTGCCACAACTGGTGCGTAAATTTAAGCCAGGAATTATAATGGCGGATATTATGCAAAACGAAGTTGTACAGAATCTTAAAGAAAACGAAAACTCCAGGAATGTACCCATACTGCTCATGTCGGGCTATTCAAAAAGGCAGGATGACCTGTACCTTAAAGTAGATGATATCATAGAAAAACCTTTTAACCTGGCTTTGCTGGAAGTAAAGTTGAAAAAATTATTAAAGAAGGCCGGGTAAATTGCTTACACGATTATCCATTTGCCATCCTCATTATGTGTAAAGTTCATGCCGTTACTCATATCATATACAATGCGTCCCGTCTTCTCATTTATAAAATTACTTTTTTCATATACCCTTATTCCGTTGTTTTGCCGCGTAAGGTAAACGATCAAAGCATTTACGGTAGGTTGTATTTCATGCAGCCATTGTTCATCTTCTTCTTTTACAAATGCCTGGCTCATTAGATCGCGTTTTAATTTAAAAGAAATATGGTGATATTAAGTTGTTCAACCTTCAACATAAAAAACTATGCCAGTGATAGCCAGGCAAAAAAACGCATAAAAGGTAAGGCTCTGCCTTATTATTCATTAATAATTTTTTCAGCAGCTTCTTTATCTTTCGAAAATATTTTCACTTTTATTCCTCCCAGCGGATTAAATCCGGCTACATCTTCATTTTCTATAAAAGAATCTATTCCCTGTGCTTTGAGTTTTTCCTGTACTACATTAGCTTCAATTATATCATTGTAAGTATATAGCAGGATGGTGCTGTCTTGTATCATAAAAAGTAATTGAATATTGGTTAACAAATATTTTCATAAATATAAGCCTGTGGCTGCCGAAAACATTGCATAATTTTTAAAGAAAGTTACATTATTTACATGTTTAAAAAACTATAATTTATAAAGGCATTTTAAAAATTAACTGCTGTAAGAACGGTTCTTGCCACGTATTGTTTAGCAGCCATTTTTAAAAATATTGAACAACAATTGGTATAATTTTGATTTTAATAAGATTAGAAATACGTAAACTTTAAAACAATTAATACTTTACGCCTTTCATACAGGGCTGAAGGAGACCGGACCAACACGTGGTTGGCCA
>JANNYY010000338.1:0-2243 GCA_031410355.1 Chitinophagaceae bacterium
AACCTGCATTTCTTTAATTACTAAAAATCCGGAAAAAGAATTACTCGTAGAAGAACTTGCGCCGATTGTTACTGAAGAGTGGGGACACTTTAGAATGGTGATTGCCGAACTGAAGAAACGTAACCTTAAACTGGGCAGGCAAAGAAAAGATGTTTACGTAAACAGCCTCTTACAATTTCAGAAAAAAGATGGCAGCCCGCAGGAACGGTTTTTAGACCAAATGCTGATCATGGCATTGATAGAAGCCCGCAGTTGCGAACGTTTTAAAAGATTGAGTGAAGGACTGGATGATACATACATGCGAAACTTTTACCGCAGGTTTATGGAAAGTGAAGCCGGTCACTATACTTTATTTATTACACTTGCCGAGCATTACTTAGATAAGATAGTGGTGAGAAAACGATGGGCCGAATGGTTGAAATATGAAAAGGAATTAATGAAGGAAATGGAAGTGCGGGGTGACAGGATACATTAAAAACCCCCTCCGCCCCCTGAAGGGGGAACCTGGATCTTAAGGTATAAAGAAGTTTTCTTCTTCTTTAAGATTTAGATGAGGATATTGTAGTAGTAATTTTTTCACCTTCTCCAGGTTGCTCTGCAGGAATTTTTTATGCTGTTCAGATGTCGGGTTAAATGGCTTATGATTTTTTGCTGCAACAATCACGGCAATTTCTTTCATTAACTGTTGCGATGGCTCATCAATACAGGTTGCAATAAATTTTTCCCACACATAATTGGTGGCTGCATAGTTTGGATGCACCATGTCTTCTGCAAAAAAACGGTAATCACGCAGGTCGTCAATAACAAGTTCGTAAGCCGGAAAATAAAAGCAGTTGCTGTTTTTTTCAACAAGCTCATGCACAGCCTGTATCAATGTGGCTTTGCTCCGGTTGTTTTCTACAAAGCCATCACGCAAATGCCGTACGGGGCTGATGGTAAAAATAATGTTTAGACCCGGATTAAAGGCCTGCGTTTTTTCAATCATCTGTTGTAAACTGTTAAACACTTCTTCAACCGGCAAAAGACATTTAATAAATTTATCTGTTGGCACTTTATGGCAATTGGCAACAACTTCTTTGTTTTCCAATTCATATACAAAGGCTGAACCTAATGTTATCAATAGCCAGTCTGCTTTTTGTAAAAATAAATTGGCATTAGTTTGAGAGGTGTTAATTCCTTTTAAACATTCTTCAACATCAGGTTTTGAAAACCGGCTGTGATGCTCCCAACTGTTCCAGCATTCATTCTGGTAAAATAGGTCTGCTTCGCAGTACTGTTTATTTTCTATATAAGATGAAATAGATTTTGTAATACTGATGGGATTAAATAAAATGCCATTGGGATTATCCAATACCGAAAATTTATGGTTGCTGAGTTTTGTACCAATCTGTTCGGTAAAGCAGGAACCAATCAGCAATAATTTATGCTGATGGTTGATCTTTACATCAAAAGGTTTGGGAGTAAATTCTACATGGAAATCCATAAACACTAATTTTAAAACAATTACACGAATTACACGAATTAATAAATTTAAAAATGATGGCACTACAAAAATTAGTGTAATTAGTGTAATTCGAATAATTAGTGGTGAAATATTTCTGATGCCAGCATACTGCACTTTTTCAAAGCATCACTATCTAAATTACTTAACAAACCGAGTTCATTAAAATAAGGTATCATCAGTTCGGTATCCATATTGCCTACCAGTTCATCACCAGCCATGGGGCAACCGCCAATACCTTTTAAAGCGCCATCAAAACGTTTGCAGCCAGCCTGCAGGGCCGCATCTACCTTTTCTTTCCAGTTTGTTGCTGTTGAATGAAGATGAACGCCAATTTCAGTTTCCGGTAAAGAATCAACTAAGTATTTGGTTACCTGATAAACCTGTTCTTTTGTTGCAAGGCCAACTGTGTCGGCGAGTGAAATTGTTTTGATATCCATATCCACCAGTTTATTCACCCAATCAAAAACAGTCTCCTCATTATAAACATCGCCATACGGGTTTCCAAACCCCATGGAAATATAAACAACCAGTTCTTTTTTATTTTTTATGCAAAGGTTTTGTATCTCCTCCACCCTTGCCAACGATTGAGCAATGGTTGAATTGGTATTGCGTTGTTGAAATGTTTCTGAAACGGAAAACGGAAAACCCAGGTAAGTAATTTCATCAAACACAAGCGCATCCTGTGCACCTCTTTCATTGGCAATGATGGCAAGCAATTGTGTATTGTTGCTTCCTAATT
>JANNYY010000339.1:0-4634 GCA_031410355.1 Chitinophagaceae bacterium
CTAACGATTTTGGCCGAACCTGGAAACCCATTTTTGATGACCAGCCTACCGGCAGTATCGGCGACATTGCTGTATCTCCATCAAACCCCAATACAATTTATGTAGGCAGCGGAGAAGGCTTGCAGCGGCCAGACCTGAGTGTGGGTGATGGCCTATATAAATCAACCGATGGTGGTTTAACATGGAAAAATATGGGCTTAAAAAATGCACAGCAGATTGGTGGCCTCGCTCTTGACCCAAAAAATGAGAACCGTTTATTTGTTGCAGCATTGGGCCATCCTTATGGAGCTAATGAAGAAAGAGGCGTGTACAGAACAACCGATGGCGGAAAAACATGGGAGAGGGTTTTATACAAAGATGAAAACACCGGTGCTATACAGGTTACCATCGACCCCAATAATTCAAACATAATTTATGCAGATATGTGGGCAGGCAGGCAGGGGCCATGGGAAAATGGCGCCTGGAACGGTGCAGCAAGCGGTTTGTTTAAAAGTGTGGATGGCGGAACAACCTGGAAAAAGCTGACATCTGGGTTGCCAACACCGGAGCAGGGTTTGGGACGTATTGGTTTTTGCATTGCGCCTTCCAACAGCAACAGGATGTATGCAACTGTTGATGCTGGAAAGTTTGGTGGCATTTACCGGAGTGATGATGCCGGTGAAACATGGATAAACATAAATGCAGACGAAAGATATTGGGGAAGAGGAAGTGATTTTGCAGAAGTAAGAGTAGATCCTAAAAATGCAGATATAGTTTTTACAGCCGATGTGGTTGTTTGGAAAAGTATGGATGGAGGAAAAACATGGGCAGCTTTCAGAGGTGCACCCGGCGGCGATGATTATCACCGCATCTGGATAAATCCTGATAATACAAATATCATGTTGATCGCCAGCGACCAGGGCGCCATTATAACTGTAAATGGCGGTGAAACTTTTTCAAGCTGGTATAATCAACCTACTGCACAGTTTTATCATGTAAGTGCAGATAATGATTTTCCATATAATGTTTACAGCGGCCAGCAGGAAAGCGGCTCTGTTGGCATTGCATCAAGAGGTAATGACGGGCAGATAACTTTTCGGGAATGGCACCCGGTTGCTGCAGAAGAATATGGTTATGTTGTTGCCGATCCACTTAACCCAAATATTGTCTATGGCGGAAAAATTTCACGCTATGATAAACGGAACGGACAGTCACAAAACATTTCACCGGAAGCAGTAAGAAGCGGTAAGTACCGTTTTATAAGAACAGCTCCTGTACTATTTAATCCCATAGATAAAAAAACATTGTATTATGCCGGTAATGTTTTGTTTAAAACAAGGGATGGCGGCAACAAATGGGATATCATCAGTCCGGATCTGAGCAGAGAAAGTTGGGATGTGCCGGCAAGTGTTGGCATTTATGCAAAAGATGAAATGAAGAAGATGCCCCGCCGTGGTGTCATTTATACGGTTGCGCCTTCTTATGTTGATATCAATACCATCTGGTGCGGTACCGATGATGGATTTATTCATGTAACCAAAGATGGGGGAAAAACATGGAAAAATGTTACGCCTCCTGCAATCACAAGCTGGAGCAAGGTTTCATTGATGGATGCGAGCCATACCGATGTTAATTCAGCGTATGCCGCCGTAAACAGCATACGCCTTGATGATCAGCATCCGCATATTTATAAAACAACCGATGGGGGTAAAACCTGGACGGAAATTGTAAACGGCTTACCCAACGATCCCATCAATGTGGTGAAAGAAGACCCCATAAGAAAAGGGTTATTATTTGCCGGCAGCGAAAGAGCGGTGTATGTTTCTTTTGATGACGGCGCCAACTGGCAATCGCTAAGATTGAATATGCCAGCAACATCCATAAGAGATTTAGTTATAAAAGATGATGACCTGGTAATTGGTACGCATGGTCGAAGTTTTTGGATACTGGATGATATAACAGCATTGAGGCAAATCAATAATCAAACAACTAACCAACCGGCCATTTTATTTAAACCGCAAACAACGTATCGTGTAAGATGGAGCATGTATCCTGATACACCGGTTCCGCCCGATGAACCTGCAGGACAAAATCCGCCCGATGGCGCCATCATTAATTATTATCTAAAGAGTAATGCAACAAATGTTCAGCTTGATATTTTAGACAGCAAGGGAACAGTGATACACAGATACGCATCAACCGATACGATGTATTCCATACCGCCAAACAATGTACCGACTTACTGGATCAGGCCACAGCAAATACTTTCAGGCAAATCAGGCTCACACCGTTTTACCTGGGATATGCACTACCAGCCATTGAATGTTCCGCCTTCATATCCTATTTCGGCTACACCTATGAACACAGCACCTGATCCTACATCACCGTGGGTAATGCCAGGAATGTATACTGCAAGATTAACGGTAGATGGTAAAATTTATAATCAGTCATTTATTGTAAAGATGGATCCCCGTGTAAAAACAAGTATAAAAGATTTAACGCTTCAGCACGATCTGAGTTTGACCTGTTACAATTACATCAAAAAATGTATGGATGAGCTGAAAGCAACAAGCAACAATGATAAGCTTGCAGCGCTGCGTAAATCTTTAGGAAGTTTTACAGCCTTACAAAACACATTGCAGGATGGAGATTGGCCACCAACCACGCAAATGATTAAAGCGGTGAATGAAACGGTTGCAGCTTATGAAGCGATCATGAAAAAATAATTTTCTTTGTGTTGCTTCGTGCCTTTGTGTGTTTGTGGTTTATTTTTTTGAACCACGAAGTCAGAAGAGCACAAAGTTCACTAAAGTTTTTGTTTACAACTCTCCAAAAAATCTTTTATTCCCAACAAAATCTTATCAGCTATCTGCTGCTGAAAACCCTCGTCTAAAATTTTCATTTCCTCCCCGGGGTTGCTGAGGAACAATGTTTCTACCAGTGCATTGGGATATTCTATTGGGCTGTTGAGCATAAAATTAAAGCTGCTGTTATTACCATATTCTTTTAAACCCAGTTCCAGCATACGTTTGTAAATGGCATTGCTTAAATTTCTAAACCCAATATAGCGGTAAAATGTACTGGTGCCTGCTACACGTATGGGATCAGCCGATGAATTCAGGTGAATGCTGATCAGCAAATCAGGCATACTATCGCGGTAAAATAAAATGCGTTCCTTATTATCAAAAAACTTTTCTGTTGTTCTTGTCATGATCACTTTGGCACCAGCCTGTTCCAATGCTTTTTGCAACTTAAGCGAAACAGCCAGTGTCAGCATTTTTTCTGAAGAACCGGTTGGCCCGCCGGCACCCGTATTACTGCCCCCATGCCCTGCATCAACCGCAATGGTTAAATTCTTCAATGCTACATTTTCGGGCTGCCGTTTAATTTTTATTACCAGGCTGTTGCCTTTGTAATAAATAATATGCCCCCAGTGTTGTGCATGTTTCAGTTCAATCGTAATTCTAAAAACTTCATCTTCTGTTTGTTCGTAAAAAACATTTTTTATCTCTTTTGTATTTTCTAATTGTGTTATCCAGTTGGTATTATTGGTGGCACCAAAAACATCCACCACAATTTTAGATGGGTCAACCAACTGAAAACTCTGGTAAGGCAAACGTGCAAACAAACCTAATTGCACATAATCAAAAGCACTGTCGCATATACTGTCCATTTATCGGTAAGCGATTCAGGAGTAAAAGTTCCTTTGGGTAAAAAATCAACCGCATCATCATCAATGTAAGCAGTGCGGTATTTTGATAAACGTACTTTATACATACTGCCCACTTTACCAACCACGTTCAATAAAACCGAAGAATCTATATAACCTATTTTTGCACCGCCTAACCGGTCATCGCCCAGGCCAAATAACAAATGGGCAAGCCTGCCCTTGGTTACAGCAACATTTGGCGCCAGGGGTCCAAACATACTAACCCAGTAAGGGCTTTTTTTGCTGATGGTTTTGCCTGCAGCATCTGTAATGCTTATGGGAATATTAGTAACCAAAAAATTATCGGTTTCTTTTACAACATACTCACCCTGGTAAGTGCCGGGCATTTTATTATTGAGCATTTCGTATAAAGGAATATTACCATTGGCTACAACCGTGCAGCCGCTTAGTGCCTTCACTTTAAATTTTATCCTGTCGCCCGGCATTACAAATAAATTGCCTTCGGGAAAAGTTTCTATTGAAGCAATATCCAGTGTTTTAACGGTATCGGGCGGTGCAGGCAAACTGTACGTAAAAGATATTTTTTTACTTACTGATTTATCCGGTGCAGTAAATGCAATCAGGTTAAACACCGTATCTCCGGGCTTTAAATTAAGCTCGTAAGCAAAAGCGCCTGTGGAGTAAACTTTAACCTGCTTTTCGTTTATATTGAGATTACAGGTTTTGCAGGTACTGCCAATTATAAACTGCCGTGATGTTTTTACATTGATCTGCGTTTTGGTTGGCTCAACCAATTTTATAAAGGGTTTATCGGCTGTTTGGGCATTGGCCTTAACAACAATAAACAATGCAATTATTACTAATATTTTTTTCATGAAAGATAAAAGTATTGCATTTTATGGTTTTACCCGGTTAACAAACTTGTTAATCTGTTGAAAATTTCTATATTTGTCTCCTTAAACCCTTGACAGGCCCGCAACCTTAT
>JANNYY010000340.1:0-5279 GCA_031410355.1 Chitinophagaceae bacterium
GGTAAATACAAAATCTGTTTTACTTAAACCAAAGGCACACGGCTTTCAGAAAAAATTTTACTAAACCCACATTGCTGCACTGGCCTGCAATCATGCCCTTCATATACAAAAAACTGCTTTAACAAAAAATTAGGCAGTATATTAGCTGCATCAAAAATGAAATAATTTTATTTGCTTATAAACTATAACAACATGGAAGAAAAAAAACCACTCATACTATTGTGCGAAGATGATACCAACCTTGGTATGGTATTGAAAAATTACCTGGAGCTGAACGATTATGAAGTAATTCTTGAAAGAGATGGGAGGCTTGGGCTGGCTGCTTTTCAAAGAGAAAAAATTGACATCTGCCTGCTGGATGTAATGATGCCCAACATGGATGGCTTTACGCTTGCAGAAGAAATAAGGGATGTAAACCCCGATGTACCATTGTTCTTTTTAAGTGCAAAAACAATGAAGGATGATATCATCCAGGGTTACAAACTGGGCGCCGATGATTACATTACCAAACCATTTGACAGTGAAGTTTTGCTGCACAAAATTAAGGCAATACTAAAACGAAATGAAGAACTGCACCGTGAAGAAGTAAATGCGGAATTTGACCTGGGCAGGTATCATTTTAACCCACGCCTGAGAGAGTTAACGGTTGATGGTAAAACACAAACACTTTCGCCAAAAGAAAATGAGCTGCTGAAAATGCTGAGCGAATACAAGAACGATCTGCTTAGCCGTGAAATTGCTTTGAAAAAAATATGGGGCAGCGATACTTATTTTAATGGCCGCAGTATGGATGTGTACATAGCAAAACTGCGCAAATATTTAAAAGAAGATACTGCCATTGAAATAGTAAATATTCATGGCAACGGTTTCAGGCTGGTTGTTACAGAGTAAAATTTTACAGGGGCCTAATAGCTGGGTGACGTCTTGATCCCTTACAATATAAGTGCTGCTGCAAAGCGGCATTTTTTTTACCCGGTTATTTAATTTCTGTAAACAATAAATTTTCATTCCCTCCAAAAGCCGATCTTTTACCCAAATGTTCATAAGCTTTTGCAGTAGCTTCCCTGCCTCTTGCCGTGCGTTGCAAAAAACCTTCCTGTATTAAAAAAGGTTCATACACTTCTTCCAGTGTACCCACTTCTTCTCCTACTGCTGTTGCAATGGTGGTGATACCTACCGGCCCTCCTTTAAATTTTTCAATAATGGTATGCAGTATCCTGTTATCCATTTCATCAAGGCCATGTTTATCTACATTCAATGCCTTTAATGCATGTTCTGTAATACCCATATCAATAATGCCATTGCCTATCACCTGCGCAAAATCCCTCACCCTGCGTAACAGGCCATTGGCAATACGCGGCGTGCCCCGGCTGCGGCCCGATATTTCTGCCGCTGCATCGCTGGTGATTTTTGTACCCATAATTTTTGATGAACGAAGAATAATATTTTTAAGCGTAACAGCATCATAATATTCCAGCCTCGATTTAATGCCAAAACGTGAAAGCAACGGCGCTGTTAACAATCCGCTCCTGGTTGTTGCACCAATTAAAGTAAACGGGTTCAGGTTTATCTGCACACTTCTTGCATTGGGGCCGCTGTCTATCATGATATCAATTCTAAAATCTTCCATGGCAGCATACAAATATTCTTCCACAACTGTGCTCAGCCGGTGAATCTCATCAATAAACAAAACATCATTGGGTTCTAAATTGGTAAGCAGCCCGGCCAGGTCGCCCGCCTTTTCAATTACCGGGCCACTGGTTTCCCTGATGTTAACACCCAGTTCATTGGCCACAATACGCGACAGGGTTGTTTTACCCAATCCCGGCGGGCCATGAAAAAGAATATGATCCAGTGCTTCACCACGCATTTTGGCGGCTTTAATAAAGATGGTAATATTTTCAATTATCTGTGGCTGGCCCGAAAAATCGTCAATAGCTGCAGGCCTTATCGTATTTTCAAATTCCTTCTCTGCCGGATTCAGATTTTCGGTTTCATTATTTAAATTTGGGTTGGCCATGAACAATTTTTTATCAATTTTGTAAAACTAATCAATTAATCACTAAAACTTTTTTTATGAAAATTGGAATACTGGGCAGCGGTATCGTAGGCCGTGTATTAGGCAGCGCTTTCATTGCCGAAGGAAATGAAGTTATGCTGGGTACAAGGAATGTACAAAAAGAAGATGTTGTACAATGGCTTTCGCAAAACCCAACATCAAAAGCAGGATCGTTTGAAGAGACAGCAACATTCGGCGACATCATTATACTTGCCATGGCGGGCAATGTAGCAGAAGCCGTAATAAAAAATTCGGGCACTGGAAATTTTAAAGATAAAGTGGTGATAGATGCCACCAACCCCATAGATAACAAAAGGCAGCCAGTGAACGGGGTATTGCCTTATTTTACAACCATGGACGAATCGTTAATGGAACGCCTGCAAAAGTTGCTGCCTGATGCAAAACTGGTGAAGGCATTCAATAGTGTTGGAAATGCATTTATGTATAAGCCAGATTTTAACGGGCAAATACCAACCATGTTCATTTGTGGCAATGATGAGGATGCAAAAAGTACCGTTACCAAAATTTTAGATTCATTTGGCTGGGAAACCGAAGATATGGGCAAGGTTGAGGCAGCAAGAGCAATTGAAACGCTCTGCATACTATGGTGCTTGCCGGGCTTTTTAAATAACCAATGGTCTCATGCTTTTAAGCTGCTGAAAAAATAATTGTCAATTGTCATCTCTGGCTGACAATGGCAACCTCCCAAACCATCATTTCGCCATTAATCAAAAGGCCGCTTTAATTAGCTATATTGGGTGGTAATATTGCAGGTATGAGTAAAACGAATATCAGGTATTGGCTGTGCCAGGTTACTGGCTGGGGCGTTTGGGGTTTAATATTATTGTACTTTAACTTTGTTGTTTTTGGCGACAGGTTTAAAGAGCAGGGAGGGCAAAAAGAATATTTGGTAAGTCTTGCCATTCTTTTAGTATCAGGTATATTAACCACCCATTTACTCAGGTTTATTTTAAAAAAAACAAACTGGTTAAAATTTTCTTTCAACCGGATCTTGTTTATGTTCATTATTTCTGTTGGTGCCACAGGTACAGTTTTATATTATGGCAGTAATTATATCGAATCCCGTTCGGGTTATTCCTACGTTACATACTATACCAATCAAAAACTAGAGAAGGCCGTTAAGATGGAAAAACAATTCGGACTTACTTCAATTGCTTATTACAAAAACAATACTTTTATTAATGATTCCTCTATAAAAAAAGGAGTTTCAGAAATAAAAAAAACAACCGGCTGGGCCAGGAATAAAAAAGGTGAATGGGTTTACGAAAATAAATCGGACCTGGTTGGTATTTATTCTTTTTTAATGCTGATAGCCATCTGGATGCTGATCTATATTGTTTATCACTATGTAGTAAAAAACAGGAACAACGAACTTGACCGGTTGAAATTTGAAACCATTGTAAAAGAGCTTGAATTAAAAACCATAAAATCGCATATCAACCCTCATTTTATTTTTAATTCGTTAAACAGCATACGAGCATTGGTTGATGAAAACCCCACACGTGCCAGGAGGGCCATTACCGAATTAAGCAATATCCTGCGAAGCAGTATGCAGGCCGAAAAATCGGAAACAGTAACGCTTGAAAAAGAACTGGATATTGTAAAAGATTACCTGGCACTTGAACACATGCGTTTTGAAGAACGACTAAAAATTGAACTGGATATTGATGAAGATACACTGCAGCAGCCTGTGCCTCCCATGATGTTGCAGACACTGGTTGAAAACGCCATCAAACACGGTATAAGCAAACAGGTAAAAGGTGGCGTGGTACGTGTTGTAGCTGCATTTAAAAATAATGACCTGGAGTTGCTGGTACAAAATACAGGGCAGTTATCTTTGCAGCCCAATGAAGAGGGCTTTGGTATAAAAAGTACACAGGACAGGTTAAATTTGATGTACCAGGGCAAAGCTGTTTTTGATATCAGGAATTTAGATGCCGGCATGGTTGAATCTAAAGTATCAATCCCGGTAACTGTTTAAATAAATATTCAACCCCAAAATATAGTATTATGCAGAAGGCTTTAATAATTGATGATGAACGTTTAGCCCGGAATGAATTAAAAAAATTACTGCTGGAGTTTCCTGAAATTGAAGTGGTGGGCGAAGCGGCGAATGCTGCCGAAGGCCTGGAGAAAATAGAAAACCTGTCGCCCGATATTATTTTTTTAGATATACAGATGCCCGGCAAAACCGGGTTTGATATGCTGACAGAATTAGACAGTGCACCACATGTGATTTTTACAACTGCTTACGATGAGTACGCATTAAAAGCCTTTGAAGTAAATGCACTTGATTATTTAATGAAACCTGTGGAGCCAAAACGCCTGGCCGATGCCATTCAAAAATTACACTTGGCCGATGAAAAAGAAATGGCTGCAACCATGGCGGGCATTAACCGTGGCATATTAAGCGATAAAGACCAGGTATTTGTTAAAGACGGCGAACGCTGCTGGTTTGTAAAACTTGGCGAAGTGCGGCTGTTTGAAAGCGTAGGCAATTATGCAAAAGTTTTTTTTGGCAGCTACAAACCATTAATCCTTAAATCGCTTAATGCACTGGAAGAAAGGCTTGATGAAAAAATATTTTTCAGGGCCAACCGCAAGCATATTGTTAACCTGCGTATGATTGAAAAGATAGAACCCTATTTTAATGGCGGATTGTTACTGGAATTGCAGGGTGGCGAAAAGATTGAAGTAAGCCGCAGGCAGGCGGTAAAGTTTAAGGAAATGATGAGCCTGTAAGACGTTGTTCGTTTTTAGTTGATCGTTGTTTGGATTTAAAATACTTTTTCATAGATTTTCAAATCATAATTATGGCTTTGTACAAACTGTTTTGTTCATCAGCATTATTGTTGTGTTTTTTTTCTGCTGCTTCGCAGGATATTGATAAGATCATAAATGCTCCTGAAGTGGAACGTATTGAAAAAATACTTTCGGCAGATGATATGCAGGGCCGCAAAACCTTTACCCCCGGCATTGATAAAGCGGCTGATTTTATTGCTGCAGAATTTGAAAAAAGTAAACTCGCTTTTTTTAATAATGCCGGTTCCTATTTTCAGGATATAATAATGACAAAAGCAAAGCCGCTGGATATTAATGGTACACTGGATGCTGAAACACTCAGCAGCAGCAATGTTGCTGCCAACTCAACAATGGCCGGCCTGCATATTACTTCTTTAAAAGACTATGAAATAGTGGT
>JANNYY010000341.1:0-2296 GCA_031410355.1 Chitinophagaceae bacterium
CTGCATAAAATTCTTTTTGATTGATGATGGTATCAATGGCGATAGCCGATTTACCGGTTTGCCGGTCACCAATGATCAACTCACGTTGTCCCCGGCCAATAGGTATCATCGCATCAATAGCTTTAATACCCGTTTGCAATGGTTCTTTTACCGGCTCACGAAAAATTACACCCGGGGCTTTACGCTCAAGGGGCATTTCATACAATTCGCCTTTTATGGGACCCTTTCCATCTATTGGTTCGCCCAAAGTATTAATAACACGGCCGCTCATACCTTCTCCTACTTTAATAGAAGCGATCTTGCCGGTACGTTTAACTTTATCACCTTCTTTAATTTCGGCACTGTCACCCATCAAAACCACACCCACATTATCTTCTTCCAGGTTAAGGGCAATTGCTTTTACACCGTTGTCAAATTCTACCAGTTCACCCGAACGAACATTGTTCAATCCGTAAACACGGGCAATACCATCACCCACCTGTAAAACTGTTCCTACTTCTTCCAAACTGGCGCCTGCATTAAAATTGCTTAGCTGCTGGCGAAGAATTGCGGAGATTTCGTCTGGTTTAATTTCTACCATAATTGTTAATTGATATTTTTTTTAAAGGCTTTTTTTTCAAGGCTGCAAAGGTAGGGGAACAGGGGCGGAATGGCAAAAAAACGAAGCGTAAATCAAAAAAAAATACAGAATGTATAATTTGGCTCCGAAACAGGGAGAAGTCCATAAAAAAATTCCTTTTTAAAGTTAAAACCTTAAAAAGGAACCACTTATTTTGAATGCAATTTATGCTTACTGCCCACGCCTGTTGTTGGGGCGCTGATTGGGCCGGCTATTGTTTGCCTGTTTTTGCATACGGTCTAAAAGCTTTCTTCTAAATTCATCGCCCATCCTGTAAAAATGTTCGCATCTGTTAGCGCCAATTATTTTGCTGAAATTTTCCTGGTATTTTTTTTTGATATCCAGGCGGGCCTGTTGTTTAGGCAATTCGGGTAAATCTTTGTTAACGGCTTTCAATTCCTTTTCAAATTGAGTATGTAAAGGCCAGAATTTTTGTGCCTCATCGGGTGTAAGTTGTAATTGCTGGGTTACATAAGCAACATAAAGCGACTGTATTTTTTCCTGTTTGGTTAAATCATCTGCAGGCCGGTCCTGGGCAAAACCCATGGAAAAACTGCCGAGCAAAAGGGTAAATATGAGTATATATTTTTTCATCGTTGTTGTTTAATTTTTTAATTCGTCAATATTGATACTGTTCAGATATTTGTCCAGCGCTTTTTCATCCAGCAGGTAATCTTCCTGTGTTGGTAATTCATTTTCATCTACACTATTGGCAACAATGGCAGCTTTAACATCTGTTCCACCTGCTTCTAAGTATTTTACAATATCTGCATCAGAAATTTTTGCCAGTTCCTGGTCAATGTTTTGTACCTGTAAACCTGCTGTTACATAACCGGGTAAATGATTTTTTTCGCCTGTACCAACGGTAAATTTAAAAACGCCTAATGCCACTGCCCCGGTAAAAGCCGCTGCTACAGCGTATTTAAAGAAAGTTCTGCTGCGGCTTTGCATGGTAATAACTTGGGGCTGCGGTTTCACTTTATTTAAAACATCATTGCTTACATTTTCAAAATAACCCGGTGGCACTTCAAAAATATTTTCATTTTGAATGCTGTATAGCATAGGGGATAAAGCCCTTATTTCGGTTGCCGCATCTTCTGCATCCTGTGGTTTTATTTTAGTAAGAACTGAAATTGCCAGGGAATCAAAATATCCTTGCGGTGCCTCAAAAACATTTTCGTTTTGAATGCTGTAGAGCATAGGTGATAAAGCCTTTATTTCGCTTGCCGCACCATCTGCATCCTGTGCTTTTATTTTGGTAAGAATTGAATCTGCAAGTGTATCAAAATATCCTTTGGGAACATCAGCAACTGAAGAAACTGAAGCCATGTTTTTGTTTAAGCCATTTTCGTTTTCAATACCCATCAAAATATCAATATCCAGGTATTCAAAATACCCATTGGGAACAGTAAAAACATGTACCTTTTCCATAGCTGCAAGGGTTGGGCTCAACTCCTTTAATTCATTCAATATGTCTGTTCTATTTTCCATCTACCTATTTCAGACTGTGTTTTTGCTTAAAAGTTTAAGTATTCAATATAAAATCTTCTATTTTTTTTACAGCGTGATGATAACTTGCTTTTAAAGCTCCTTCACTGGTTTCCAATACCCTGCTCATCTTCTCATAAGGCATCTCATCGTAATACCTTAAATTAAACACAACACGTTGTTTTTCAG
>JANNYY010000342.1:0-7283 GCA_031410355.1 Chitinophagaceae bacterium
TCATCATGAAAAAACAACTGCTGCTTGCATTATCCTTTTGCCTTACGGGCAATTTTATTTTTGCGCAAACCGATGCCAATGCTACCGCTAAGATCAGGAAAGAAGGCCTTGAAAATTCTAAAGTAATGGACATGGCTTTTCATCTTACAGATGTGAGTGGGCCAAGACTTACCAACTCACCGGGATTTTTTAGAGCAGCCAACTGGGCAAAAGATGAATTAACAAAAATGGGGCTGGTAAATGCCATAGTAGAGCCATGGGGCGATTTTGGTACCGGCTGGGAGCAAACCCGTTGTTATGTTGCCATGACATCACCTTATTATACACCCATTGTTGCAATACCCAGGGCATGGACCGGAAGCACCCCCGGCAATAATATCATCAGCAGAAATGTGCTGCTTATAAAAGCAAAAGATTCTGCAGAACTGTATCAAAACTATTCGGGCATGATCAAAGATAAAATTGTAATGTTCTATTCAACTGACACACTGCATCCATCTTTTACGGCAGACGGAGGACGATTTACAGATACAGAACTTGAAAAAATGGCCAATTCAAAACCTGATACATCAAGAAGGGCAGCAAGGAATATAAGCCCGGAATTAATGGCGGCCAGGCGGCAGCAACAAGCCCTTGCCCGGCAAATGAATGGTTTTTATAATAAAGAGAAACCCGCACTGGTATTAAGTATGAACGGAAGGGGAAATGACGGAACCTTATTTGTTCAAAACGGTGGCTCTGTTGATAAAGGCGCTGAAAATAATTATGCATGGGTAATGTTATCGAGTGATGATTATTTAAGGTTACAAAGATTGGTTGATGCCGGGGAAAAAGTACAGGTAGAAGCAGATGTGAAAACTAAATTTTATGACAAGGATATTAAAGGATATAATGTTGTTGCTGAAATACCCGGAACCGATCCGGTTTTAAGAGATGATATTGTAATGCTTGGCGGTCATTTAGATAGCTGGCAGGGTGCTACCGGCGCTACAGACAATGCTGCCGGCTGTGCAGTAATGATGGAAGTAGTACGCATTTTAAAAACTACCGGCCTGCAACCCAGGAGAACCATACGTATTGCATTGTGGAGCGGAGAAGAACAGGGATTACATGGCTCACGAAATTATGTTAAAAATCATTTTGCCGATCCGGCAGATATGGTTTTAAAACCTGGCCACGACAGGATATCTGCCTATTACAATTTAGATAATGGTACCGGCAAGGTACGTGGTATCTATTTGCAGGGAAATGCAACAGCAGGGCCCATTTTTGCAAAATGGCTTGAACCGTTTTATGATCTGGGTGCAAAAACAGTTACGATTGATAATACGGGCGGTACAGATCACCAGGCCTTTGATGCTGTTGGCATACCCGGGTTTCAGTTTATACAGGATGAGATTGAATACAATACCCGTACACATCATACCAATATGGATACCTATGATCACCTGGTACCGGAAGATTTAAAACAGGCAGCAACAATAATAGCCTCTTTTGTATATAACACCGCCCAACTCGATCAAAAAATACCCAGGAAAGAATTGCCTAAAGCAAGAGGAACCGGGGGAAGGAATTTTTAATTCCAAATATCATATTAACAAAAAGGACACGTTTAAATGTGTCCTTTTTTTATTCAGAAAGCGTTAAAGCATCAAACTAAAAAACTATACAACTGCTTCTTTCTTTTCTTTAGCTACAGTAATTCTTGTAAATTCAGAGCCGCTGAAAATTTTGGCTAATTTATTATCATTCGTTTTTTTCCATTCCGGAATATTGGATTCCGAAACAATACGCCAGAAATTTTTTGCCTTCAGATCTTCGTAATCAGGAGAATCAACAAAAATACCTACAATTGTATTTCGTTTTTTAAATTCAATCTTAATTGCCGTTTTAGCCAGGTGCGATGGCTCTAAAAACTTTGAAATCATTTCGTTTACCATATTCTTAATTTCTTGTAAATGTAGGCTAATTAAGGCTCTTAAACGAATTTATTTGTATCCTTACTGTTTTACTGCTATAGTAAAGTGCAATTTTGGCCTGGTGAGATTTTTTATATCCTGTAACAAACAGCGTTAATATTCATACCTGCACCAACAGATGCAAATAAAATAACATCGCCTGCATTTAATTTATGCTCGGGCATCACTCCTTTTTGCACCATATCGTATAAAGTTGGCACCGTGGCAACGGAGCTGTTACCGAGGTTATGAATACTCATGGGCATAATATTTTCCGGTGCATTTGCAATACCGTAAAGTTTGTACAACTCTTTAATAATTGCTTCGTCCATTTTTTCGTTTGCCTGGTGTATAAATACTTTTTTTAATTCGCTGATGGGCACATCACTTTTATCCAGGCAAATTTTCATAGCTTCCGGCACATGCTTCATGGCATATTCATATACTTTACGCCCTTTCATTTTTATATAACGAACACGCGGGTCTGAATCAGGGTAAAAGGATTTGCCCAGGTTTAAATAACCTACTTCATCGCCGCAATGCGACTGCACACAGGTGCCCAGGATGCCAGATTGGGTTTCCGCAGCATTTTTTGCTTCTAATACAGCAGCTCCCGCACCATCAGAAAAGATCATACTGTCACGGTCGTACATATCCAGCACACGTGATAAGGTTTCGGTACCAATAACCAAACATTTTTTTGCAATACCTGCTTTAAAAAAAGCATCAGTTTGTATAACCCCCTGCACCCAACCCGGGCAACCAAACAAAATATCATAAGGTACACAGGAGGGGTTTTTTATTTTCAGGGCATGTTTAACTCTGGATGCCAGTGCAGGTAATACATCTGTTTGAATGGTATGTTTAAGAACATTCCCAAAATTATGCGCTACAATGATCTGGTCAATGGTTTCAGAGTCGCAGCCAGCATCTTCAATAGCTCTTTGAGCAGCAATGGCGGCCATGTCAGAAGAATCAATATCGGCAGGGGCATAACGCCTTTCTTCGATTCCTGTAATTTTTCTGAATTTTTCAACAATAATATGTGGTTCTATATCCAGGGCCGTATTGTCTTCGGCATAAAAAATATGCCCGGTAAAATCACGGTTTGTTTTTACAAAATCAGGTATATAACAACCCGTGCCTGTAATTACAGTGGCTGACTTATGATCCATAAAAAAAATTTAAGGCTACTAAAAGGGAGGTTGCCAATTGCTATAAAATTACCGGTTTTTATACAGTAAACAAAAGGAAAACAACTTCAATTAATAAAAACCACTCAATTATCACTAAAACCCTATATTTGCACTTTATTAATACAATACAATTTAAAAAATGGACAAACAACAAGGCACCGTCAAGTTTTTCAATTCAGAAAAAGGATTCGGTTTTATTAAGCATTCAGACTCAAACAAAGAAACTTTCGTTCACGTAAGTGGATTAATCAGCGATATTAAAGAAGGCGATAGCGTTGAGTTCGATTTGCAGGAAGGCAAAAAAGGAATGAACGCAGTAAATGTGCAGGTAGTAGGATAAAACCTCATCATCAAAACCTTTTAGGGCTATTCTTAAGTGAATAGCCCTTATTTTTTGCCCTTTATGCAGGTTAAACCCTAAAGTTTTACAAAAAAAACAAACAAAACAGCTTCGTAATCTGTTAGTTTATATTTTTACGTCTTAATTAAAAATATAAAATGAAAAAAATCTATATCCCCTTTATTTGCCTGTTAATCACAGGTTCTGTTTTTGCTCAATCCGCAAAAATTAAACTCAGCAATGGTCAAAAAATTATGGTCGTAAATACAACAGAAGTACAGGCCAGTTTAGCCATGGGCATGGAATTAAGCAGTAACTCCGTAACTACAAATGCTTTGGAAGTAAAGAACAGTACAGAAAAAGGTTATACCATCAGCAATGCCCTTACAAAAATAAAGGTGAATATGAATATGATGGGCCAGCCTAATAATTATGATTCTGAAAACAAAGAAGGCAATAATGCGGAAATGGCAAAAATATTTGACGAGCGGTTGAATAAGCCGGTTGATATTGTTATTGACAATACTACCGGCATTGCTTTAACCGATAAGAAAAAGGTTAAAAAAGACGATACCGAGGCAAACCCCGCAGATGATCTGCTGGCCATGTTTTCCGATAATTCGGATGATGCCATAGTTTCAGGTGCATTTGAAATGATACCCCAGGGTAAATCAGCAGGCAACAGTTGGTCGGATACCACCAATGCAAAAGATATGAAAACGATCCGTACCTATACACTTAAATCAGTTACGGGTAATGAAGCAGTGATACAGATAAATACCGTAACAAAGGCGGTAAATAAACTGAATTTCCAGGAAATGGAATTTGAAATTAAAAGTGAAACGAAAACAACGGGTGAGATCATTACGGATATAAATACCGGGCTGGTTAGTAAAAGAACTACTGTTTCTGATATCACAGGCAGTATTCAAATGATGGGGCAGGATATGCCTATCACAGCAAAATCAAGTTCAACCAATATATACAAATAAAATAATTGAATTATTTGCAGTTAATGCGGGCAGCAGCTTTTATGCTGCCCGTTGTAATTTCCTGAACAAATAAAACAACCATAAAATTATCTGAACTATTTCCAGCAGGTAATTCCAACGTAACGTGTTCAGATGTGCCTGTTAGCTTATTTGTTTTAAAATCCCTCACTACATTATAATTATTCAATTTTGTGCCCCGGTTCTCGCCTGCCCTGATCTGGGTAATAACATTTTTTTGTACCAGCGCTGCATTAATATTCAAATTGGAAAATATATTGCTCACCTTGTAATCAACCTCAACTTTATTGCCCCTTAAATTAATGTGTGCAATATCTATTTTAACAACAGCTTTTTCCTGTAAATATTTTTGCGTAATAGATGCTATTTCATTTTTATCACTACCCACCATTTGCTTTTGACCGTTAATAATAAGCTGCGGGGTATATACTGATTCTGTATTCAGTTTTTCTGCGTAATCCCGTTGTCTTTCAGAATAAATACCCTTACTTAATGAATCTACCCATCCCAGCCTGTTCCAGTAATCAACATGAAAGGCAAGTGGAAAAATGTGCTCATCATTTTTTTGCGCATACATTCCCAATAGCGCATCTGCAGGCGGGCAACTGCTGCAACCCTGGGAGGTAAACAGTTCCATAACTACAAATCCTGGTTCTGCATTATTTTTTAAATTTTTACTTGCCCGGTTTGGTAAACGCAG
The DNA here is from genome assembly GCA_031410355.1 of Chitinophagaceae bacterium. Classification (GTDB taxonomy): domain Bacteria; phylum Bacteroidota; class Bacteroidia; order Chitinophagales; family Chitinophagaceae; genus Ferruginibacter. Next base: position 5,205 of record JANNYY010000342.1, read on the forward strand.
GGCGGTATTAATAAACACGAGGGCGGAAAAAATAATAACCGTGCTTGTAATAAAAATGCCTTTTTTCATAATGGGGTTTTTACAAAGTACGTTTAGGATAACGTAAAAGATTGTCGCGAAAAAGACATTAACGTTTTGTGCTGAGCAACCGGTAGCCCATGGCTGTAAGCATACAAATGCCTCCAATTATCCACCATAAATTATTAAACCCGATAGCATACGCAATTTGGGTACCGCCGGTGCTGCCCACTACCTGGGCTGCACTCCAGGCCATGGTATAATATGCTGCATATTGGCCGCGGTTACCCTCGGCGCTTCTGGAAATATACCATGAGTTCATAAAAGGCATGGCAATCATTTCGGCAAAAGTTATAATTACCATTGCAAAAACTGCTATTGCAAAACCATGAATAAATGGAATATTCAATACAGAAAATGAAATCCCCATCAATACAGCGCCGTACCCCATTAACCGCAGATAGGGCCGCCTGCCTTCAAGTTTAAATACAATCACCATTTCAAATATGGCAATTATAATCCCGTTCATTGCCATTAAAACACCAATCCAGAATTCATTAATGTGCAGGCCTTCTTTAAAATACAAAGGAATAGTTGTAAACAGTTGAAAAAAACAAATGGCAAACAAAAGCTGTAACCCTATAAAATATAAAAATGGTTTATCGGCATAAGCAGGTTTTGCTTTTTCGGTAACTGCTGTTGCTTTTGAAATATTCTTTTGTTGCGCCAGGCTAACTTTTGGTAATAACCAAAGCAATAAAAATGCGGCAGTAATATTTGTACATCCATCAACCCAAAATAATAAATGATAATTAATTGAAGCCAAAAAACCGCCCAGCGCCCCGCCTGCTCCCCAACCTAAATTAATGGCAAGGCGCACTATAGAGAAAGCCTGTGTACGGTTTTGCGCAGTGCTGTAATGTGCTATTGCCGTGGCATTTGCCGGCCTGAAGGATTCATTGACCATGCTCAGAAAAAATGTACACACAGCAATTGAAAAATAAGTATTCATCTGCCCCAGCGTAATAAATAATATGCCTCCGAAGAATAATGCAGAAAACTGGGTATAATAAAACCCAAACCTGTCGCTTATTTTACCGCCCATAAATGCACCCACTAAAGAACCAATACCATAAATAGCTACCACAAAGCCTGCTTGTTTTGTACTGTAACCTATATGCTTACAATAAAGCGTCATAAAGGGCAAAACCATGGTGCCGCTGCGGTTTATCAGCATAACAACACCTAGCAACCACATACGGCGGTTTACTCCTGTGTAAGCATTTTTGTATAAATTAATGGTGGCAGTTAGCATAAAAAAAGTGTTGCAAAGATAATTTTTTGCAACACTTCTTTTTTATAAAATTATCAGAGATTGTTCAGAATATCCTGCACAGAAGCACGCTTACGGTAATCGGTATTAAAAAATACAAATTTTATTTTCCTGTTTTTACCGATGATATAGGTTGCTGGCACCGGCAGATTTGCAGCGTTAGTGCCATTTACTTTATCAAAATCTATCCCGTATCCTTTATACTTTACAATGGTTTTTTCATCAACCGCAAAATTCACTTTATATAATTTCATGATCGCCATACCGTCATCTTCAATTACCGGAAAACTGGCCTTCGTTTTTTCGATGGTCTTTTTTACGTTCTCCCCCGTTTCGGGTGTAATGGCCAGTACGATTGCCCCTTTTACTGTTAACATGGCCAATGAATCTGAAAAATGGCTTAGTTGTTTGTTGCAATAAGGACACCATTGACCCCTGTAAAACAGCATAACCACATCACCTTTTTTTAATGCTTTGCTAAGTTTTAATATTTTGCCGTTTTGATCTTTACCTGTGAAATCAGGAGCCTTATCACCCACTTGTAGCCCCTGGGGATAAACTGTCTCAGACTGAGCAAAAACAAAAGAAGAAATAATTAATAAAACTGAAAATAATAATGTTGATTTTTTCATAAATAAATGTGTTTAAAACAAAGGTAGCAGAACGTAATACAGGTTTATGTCGGGAAAAAGACAATGGCTGATTTTATTGATTAAAATTCTCAGTTT
>JANNYY010000343.1:0-1748 GCA_031410355.1 Chitinophagaceae bacterium
CGAACATTTACCTCCGCCTACCATTGAAGACAGGGTTGCAGTTTGTAAAAAACACCTGCACAAATCTTTTGAATGGAAAGGGCCTAAAGTTGGCATCTTTGAAATGCGCAGACATTACACCAATTATTTAAAAGGCATGCCCGGCATAAAAGATTACCGTTTACAATTAGTTACGCTTAATACAGTTGAGGAGATTAATGAAGTACTGGATGAAATTGTGATGAAGTATGCCGGGCATGCCTTTTAAATAATTGGTGTAATGTCTGCGCATTTCAAAGATGCCAACTTTAGGGCCCTTCCACTCAAAAGATTTGTGCAGGTGTTTTTTACAAACAGCAACCCTGTCTTCAATTGAAGGTGCCGGTAAATGCTCACCGGTTTCCATAAAATATTTTATCTCGTTAAATATCCAGGGATAGCCAATGGCAGCCCGGCCAATCATGATGCCATCAATACCGTACCTGTTTTTATATTCCAAAGCTTTTTCAGGACTGTCAATATCGCCATTGCCAAAAATGGGAATGGTAATACGTGGATTGTTTTTTACTTTGCCTATCAGTTCCCAATCTGCATGGCCCTTATACATTTGTGTTCTTGTACGGCCATGTATGGCCAGCGCTTTAATGCCAACATCCTGCAGGCGCTCTGCCACCTCTTCAATATTTTTTGTGTTGTCGTCCCAACCCAACCGGGTTTTTACCGTAACGGGCAGCGAAGTTGATCTTACAACTGCACTGGTAAGCCTCACCATCAGGTCCAGGTCTTTTAACACGCCGGCACCAGCACCTTTTAATGCAACTTTTTTTACCGGGCATCCAAAATTAATATCCAGCAGATCGGGATTGGTTGCATCCACAATTTTTGCAGCAAGCGCTAAACTTTCCTCATCGCCTCCAAATATCTGGATGCCAACCGGTTTTTCATAATCAAATATGTCTAATTTTTGGCGGCTTTTAATGGCATCACGTATCAGGCCTTCGCTGCTGATAAACTCGGTGTACATCAAATCGGCGCCGTGATCCTTGCAAACTGCACGGAAAGGCGGGTCGCTTACATCCTCCATGGGAGCCAGTAACAGCGGGAAATCAGGTAATTGTATGGGGCCTATGTTTGGCATTTTATTTTTTAAACCTTTTAGTCATTGTATATTGCGAGCGCAAATTTACAACTTATCAGCTTAGCTATGAATTACAGAACTGTTAAAGGGTTTACAGGATGGGGCCAACTGGGTATTCTACTGGCTTTTTTGGGGGCGGGTTTTATTTTGGCTGCTGTTGTACAATTAATTATTGGCATGCTGCTGATACCTTCGGGTTTGCCACCCGATAAAATGATAGAGGCTATGACAAAAGCCATGATGCAGCCGGAAAATGTTGGCTACACCAGGCTTATCCAGGTTTTGGGTACTTTATTCCTGTTATTTTTACCTGCGGTATTTTATATGCTGGTATGCCATGGCAAAAATAAATTTTGGCTGGGCTTTAATAAATATATTAATGCAAAGCAGATCGTTCTGGGCTTTTTTCTTATTTTTTTAGCCAATATAATTGCCAATCCACTGGCCGATCTGAGTAAAGAACTGCTTACCAATTTTCCTGGCCTGAATGCATTAGGGATGCGTATGGAAACTCTTTATGAAGAACAGGTGATGGTATTGAGTAATTTAAAAAGCTGGGGCGAATTTTTAATGGCCATTGTTATCATGGCTTTTTTTCCAGCCCTGTTTGAAGAAGTGTTTTTTAGAGGCG
>JANNYY010000344.1:0-6004 GCA_031410355.1 Chitinophagaceae bacterium
TAAATAATGAACGCCTTAATTTTTGCAAAGAAAAACTGAACGTAGATTTTACGGTAAACCCGGCAACAGAAAATGCATTAAAAAAATTGCAAACTATTACCAACGGTGATATGCCAACAGTAATTATTGATGCAACCGGAAGTTTAAAGGCCATCAACAATGCTTTTCAATACCTGGGGCATGGCGGCAGGTATGTGCTGATTGGTTTACAAAAAGGCGATATCAGTTTTAATCACCCCGAATTTCATAAACGGGAAGCTGCTTTAATGAGCAGCCGCAATGCCACCCGTGCCGATTTTGAATTTGTGATCAGTTGTATAAAGAACAAAAATATTGAACCATTAAAATTTATTACACACCGGGTGTTGTTTGATGAGCTTGCGGTGGAATTTCCATCGTACATCAGCGCTGCAACCGGGGTAATAAAAGCAATGGTTGAAATGAAATAAAAAATAAAACCTCTAAATAAAATAAGATGAGTAAATCGAATAAATATCTGTTGCCTTTTATATTAGTAACCAGTTTGTTTTTTCTGTGGGGCTTTTTACACAACCTTGATCCGATTCTTATCCCGCATTTAAAAAAATCATTCAGCCTTACTACGCTGCAGTCATCATTGGTTGACTCTGCTGTATTCATCGCTTATTTTTTAATGGCATTACCAGCCGGTTTCATCATGAAGAAATATGGCTATAAGGCAGGCATTATTACCGGCCTGCTTTTATTTGCTACCGGTTGTTTTTTATTTATACCTGCTGCCAATACACAGCAGTATGCTTTTTTTTTAATGGCTTTATTTATCATTGCCTGCGGCCTTACTATTTTAGAAACAGCCGCCAATCCTTATGCTACGCTGTTGGGGTCTCCCGAAAAATCTACGCAACGGCTAAACTTTGCGCAATCGTTTAACGGCTTAGCTGCAACCATTGCTCCAATTATTGGCGCCAGGCTTATTCTTACAAAAGACTATACAGCCGAAGAACTGAGTGGCATGACGGATGCGGGAAGAAAATTAGCACTGGCTGCAGAAGCCTCAACTGTAAAAATGCCTTATTTAATTTTAGGCGGCATACTATTGCTGGTGGCTGTAATTTTTGCATTTACCAAACTACCCGAAGTAAAAGATTCATCAGAAGAAAGTACCGGCAAAAATGTATTACATGCATTCAGGCACAGGCATCTTAGCTGGGCAGTAGCAGCACAGTTTTTTTATGTGGGTGCCCAGGTTTGCGTGTTCAGCTTTTTTATTTTATATGCTGTTGATGCGGCGGGAGTAGATAAAGTAAAAGCTGCAGATTATTTGGGCTGGGGTTGTGGAATGGCTTTTATGATTGGAAGATTTCTGGGTACATTTTTAATGAAATACATTAAGCCGGAAAAATTACTCTCCCTGTATGCTTTTATAAATATTTTTCTTTGCCTGGCCGCTATGTTTATACATGGCATGATGGCAATTTACCTGGTGATAGGCATTACATTTTTCATGTCAATCATGTTCCCAACAATTTTTGCATTGGGTATAAAAGATTTGGGCAGCGATACCAAGTTTGGCAGCAGCCTCATCATCATGGCAATAGTTGGTGGTGCATTGTTGCCGCCTGTTTTTGCACGTATTGCAGATGTAACAAAAAATATTCAGTACAGTTATATTGTGCCATTAGTTTGTTTTATCGTGATCTTATACTTTGGTTTAAAGGAGTACAAGCCTGTTGCATCAATTAAAAATGAAGGTTTAGGATGATAAAATATTGGCATCTTATTTCTGCAATCATATTCTTGTAATAGGTTAAAGGAATTTGATTTTGGTTTTTTGATACCGCATAGCAAACTGTGTACTTTTATAACTGCCAAATTATAAAGTGCTCACTTAAACTTCGCAGTTAAACACCTAGCATTTAACTGCGCAAATGATATCCTTTCGCTTTTACAAAGGCCCGCAACCCTGCGTGAGAGAGTGTTACACCAAACCCGGAATGTTTTCTGCCGCTCCAGGGTAATGCGGCGCTAACCCTGTCGCAACAATTCCAGTACCCGGTTCCGGCATTAATTTGCTGCAGTATATTTTCTGCTCTTGTTTTATCACTACTGTAAACTGATGCGGTTAATCCATATTCAGTATCCTGCATTAATTGTATAGCTTCATTATCATCTTTTACTTTCATAATACCGATGATGGGCCCGAAAGATTCGTTTTGCATTACTGCCATGTTGTTGGTGACATTCACCAGGACGGTGGGTTCAAAGAAGTATCCTTTGCCGGTTATTTTTTTGCCCCCGGTTAAAACAGTTGCTCCTTTACTTACTGCATCTGCTACCTGGTTTTCCAAAACATCCAATTGCGCTGCCCTGCTCAATGGCCCTATATAAATTCCTTCTTCAGTTGGCTGGCCAATTTTCCATGACTGCACTTCTTTTAAAAATTCCTCCACATATTTATCATAAATTTTTTCATGCACATAAATTCTTTCTACGGCGCAACAACTCTGGCCGTTATTATAAAATGCACCATCCGCTGTGCCTGCAGCCACCGCTTTTATATCTGCAATATCATCTGTTACATACAGTGGATCCTTACCGCCAAGTTCACACTGGCAGGCAACCATTTTGGCGGCAACTTTCTCATAAATATATTTTCCGGTTTTATAACTGCCGGTAAAGAAATAGCCATCAAATGCAATTCCCAGCAGTGTTTCACCAACACTTGCTGCACCAACAGCTACATGAAAAGCGTTTTCCGGCACACCGGCCTGCTTCAACAATTTCTCCATCTGCAATCCTGTTAGCGTAGCATATTCAGATGGTTTATACATTACAGCATTGCCTGCCAGTAATGCGGGTACAAAAACATTTATGCCAACAAGATAAGGGTAGTTCCATGCAGAGATATTGCAGATTACACCCAGGGGTTCGTAAACAATTTTTTCTTCCATGCCGTTTTCGTTGCTCATGGATTCATCCGCTAAATATTTGCCTGCATTTTCTGTAAGCCATTTTATTCTGGTACGGGCACCGTTTATTTCATTGCGTGATTGCTGTAACGGTTTGCCTACTTCAGATGTGAGTGTTGCTGCTAGCTCTTCAATATTTTCTTCAAGCAAATCAGCAAATTTTTTCAAAATTTCCGCTCCTTTGGCTAAGGGGATTTTTTGCCAGTCTTTTTGTGCAGATCGTAACAACTGAAATTTTGATTCAATTGTTTGTTGGGTGTCTTCATTCAGTTCACTGATGATCTCTTCTGTTGCAGGATTAATGATCTTCATTTTTTATTTGCGGTTGATTTTTTTATTTCAGAAATAAATCTATCCCTGATCATTTTAGATAATGGTGAATTTTCCAGTTGAAATTTAAACATTCTTTCGGGATGCCATTGTACAGCCAGCAGGAAGGGTTTGCCCGATGGATCTTTCCATTCCACCGATTCAGAAACGCCTTCCTCAGAATGGGCAGTAATCACAAGTTCTTCTCCGGGCCTGTCAACAGACTGGTGATGGGCACTGTTAACTTCAGTTTTTTCGGCACCTGCAATTTCATGCAAAAGTGAACCATCTTCAATATAAACGGTATGCAATTTATCCGGGTTGCCTTCGTGAATTTTATTTAATTCAACTCCCAGGTTTTGTACCAACGTTCCGTGAAAGGCAACATTGATTAGCTGCATTCCCCTGCATATACCGAGCACGGGCTTCAACTGGTTCAATGCTGATCGTAATAATGAAAGTTCAAAAACATCCCTGTCGCGGTTCCAGTGTTCCGGAGCTTTAGGATAATGCAACAAGCCACCGTAAAATACAGGATCAATATCAGTTCCTCCGGATAATACCAGCGCATCACAACTATTTATCTCATCCAGGTTGTTATCATTCGCAGAAAGGGTAACGATCTCCATGTCTTCATTTCCCTTCAGCCAATCTATATAGTATTGATGCTTCTCCGGGTTTTCCGTTCTTGTTAGCCCGATTTTCATTTTAATAATTATAATGCTTTAATGTAAAGTTGTTTAAAATCTTCCCTGCTCACGGGTTTAGGGTTATTAGGATGCGCAAAATCAGCAATGGCAAGATCAGCCAGTATTTCAATATGTTCCTCCTTAACTCCAATTTCTCCCAACCTGTGTGGTATATTTATTTTTTTATTAAGATCGAATAAATATTTTACAACTGCATCTCCTGTTTCGTCTTTCAGTTCCAAAGTTCTTGCAATGCGTTTAAATTTATCTTCAAAGCCTTCAATATTAAATTGCATGCCATAAGGAATATTTACAGCATTGGCAAGGCCATGATGCGTATCTAATAAAGATGATAACGGATGCGCCAATGAATGTACCACGCCCAAACCTTTTTGAAATGCCACCGCACCCATTAAAGAAGCCATCAACATATTGCTTCTTGATTCAACATCAGGTTTGTTGACTGCTTTCTCCAATGACTGATGAATCAAAGAAATTCCTTCCAGCGCAATTCCATCGCACATGGGATGCGGCATTTTTGCCAGGTAGGCTTCCATATTATGCGTTAATGCATCCATGCCTGTGGCTGCGGTAATAAATGGCGGCAGTTCCATCGTTAATAAGGGATCGGCAAAAACTATTTTTGCCAATAATTTGGGAGAAAAAAGAATTTTCTTCTGGTGTGTTTCATCATCAGCAATAATAGCGCTGCGGCCTACTTCGCTGCCCGTGCCTGCTGTTGTGGGTATGGTAATAAAATGCGGCACATCATTGGTTACATACACATCGCCGCCAATCAAATCATCGTATTTAAATAGGTCTTCCCGGTGATTTATTCTTAGCACAATCGCCCTTGCTACATCTATAGCTGCGCCACCGCCAATGCCAATAATGGAATCTCTTTTTGTGTTATCATACACATCAGTGCCTTTATACACATCTGACTTTACGGGATTTTTATGTATGTCGGAAAAAACCTCAGTAGAAAGATTTTTTGTTTTCAGATCAATGACGATCTCTTTAAAAAAATCTAACTGCGATACCGTAGCATCTGTAACGATCAATGGGTTTGATAAATTATTTTTGATCAAATAGTCACCCAACTCTTTACTTGATCCTGCACCAAAACGGATTGTTGTTGGAAAATTGTACTGGTAAATTTTATCGAAGGTCATAGTTTAAAAATTAGCAAATGTGCAGATGAGTAAATGGGCAAATGGGCCAATGTGCAAATATGCAAATTCCTCCAATGCAAGAATGCTGTATTAGTTTTTGAATCTCCAGTTACTCATGAACAGCCGGCTTTAAATTTTGCACATTTGCAAATTTGCCTGTCTGCACATTAAATTATCTCAAAATAACGTTTGTATTCCCAATCCGTCACAGCTTTTAAATGTTGCCGCCATTCCCATTCTCTTGTTGCGGTAAAATGTTCAACAAATGTTGAACCCAATATTTCCTTAGCTACTTTGGATTCTTTCATCTGCTCTGTAGCTTCAATTAAGGTAGAAGGCAAGATGCCATTAGAATAATCTTTATAACCATTACCAACTGTAGCCGGCTGTTTTAATTTCAGTTTATTTTTTATGCCATACAAACCAGCACCAAGGCAGGCTGCCATGGCCAGGTAAGGGTTTACATCAGAACCTATTACTCTTGTTTCTAACCGGCAAGATTTATTTCCGGCAGCTAATATCCGTAATGCAACAGTCCTGTTATCCACTCCCCAGGTAAGAGTGGTTGGTGCCCAGGCACCTTCTACCAATCTTTTATAACTGTTGATGGTGGGCGCAAACATGGGCAGTATATGCGGCAGGCAATGCAACTGGCCCGCAATATAACTTTCCATCAGCGGGCTGATGCCTGTTTTGCTTTTCTTATCGTAAAAAAGATTTTGTTTGCTGTCTGCATCCCAGAGGCTCTGGTGTACATGACCGCTGCAACCGGGCAGGTCTTCGCTGAACTTGGCCATAAAGCTGGCAATGATGCCATGCTTTGATGCAATTTCTTTTACACCGGTTTTAAAACAAACGGCCCTGTCGGCGGCTTCCAGTATTT
>JANNYY010000345.1:0-3933 GCA_031410355.1 Chitinophagaceae bacterium
CGGAAACCGTGAATTTTGTAATCAATATTTCTGAACTGCACATCAACAAAACTTTGCCAGTTGCTGCTCCATTGCTGTATCCATTTATTATATATTGAAAAATCTTTTTTATGCGCCGTTAAATTATACCAGCGATAATCCTTTGGCACTGCAGCCTGTACTGCAGCCCATTTTAATTCTCCATAGTGCTTGCCATCGTACGCATTATAACCTCCGCCAAAAATTAATTGTGTTTTATTTTTCTGATACTGTAAAGAAAATATGGTTCCATAAAAATAATTATCTAACCAAAGCCTGCGTACCAGGTCGGTTTTTTTAATGGTATTGGTTCCGTCAAAATAATTGGGCAAACCATAATCGGCTAATTTTTTATTGGCTTTATATTGTTCGTAATAACCTTTGCCTCTTGTTAAAAATACAGCAATATTTCCTTTCCAGTAACTGTTTAATTTGTGGTTATAAAAGAGCTGGTAATGTGTTTGGGTATAATTATCGGTTTCATTATCATAAGGCTCACCGGGCTTTTCGTTGCCACTGGGGTTATTGGTACGGTCTGTTGCCAACAAATATTCAGCCACGCCATTCCATGCCTGGTAAGTTTTTTCTTTGCCCGAAAAAACATTTAGCCTGAGTGAGTTTTTTTCATTTACAAAAGCTGTGCTGAGGAAAAAAGATTTTAAGTTTGATGTTGCCCGGTCAATATACCCATCGCTGCTGATGCGGCTTACCCTTCCGTCAATAGTAAAGTGCCTGCCCAATAATCCGGTACAAAACTGAATATTATTTTTGAAAGTATTAAATGAACCAAAACTATTGCTGGTAGAAGCATAAATTGCTTTATTCAAATCATTGGTGGATAAATTAATGGTGCCACCAAAAGCCCCTGCGCCATTTGATGAAGTGCCAATACCACGCTGTACCTGGATACTGTTTGCCGAAGAGGAGATATCTGGCAGGTCAACAAAAAATGTTCCCTGGCTTTCGGCATCATTATAAGGTATCCCGTTGAGTGTAACATTAATCCTGGCTGCATCTGTGCCACGTATGCGTATGCCGGTATAGCCAACACCATTGCCGGCGTCTGAATTAACAACCACCGAAGGAGTTTGATTTAAAAGAAAAGGAAGATCCTGCCCCAGGTTATTTTTTTCAATATCTTTTTTAGTAAGATCTGTTTTTGCAAACGGAGCTTTTTCTCCTGCTGTTATAGCCAGTACTTCCACCGGTTGCAGGTAAGCAGTATCATTAAAATGCTTTTCTTTTTGTGCAAATGAAATAAAAACACATGCACATAATGCTGTACTTAAAAATAACTTCTTCATCATAAAAAATTGAGCTGAACATCCGGGGGAGTAAAAATCCGTATGCCTCCTTTACCGCAAAATTTGGGTAAGGGGCTGTATTTTCTCCCTTCGCAGGCATTATCCTGTGCAGGTTATCGGGTATTATCTCAGCCTTATTTATCATGTTGCGCTTGTCGAAACATTACAAATAAAGCACCCCGGAAATTCAAACGGTTAAAAGAGCTTTGAAACATAAAGGTAGGGGAGTTTTTAATATTTTATAAAAATACTGTAACAAAATGCTTTACCGGCACGTATAATTAACCGGGTATAGCCATGAAACTGAGTTTTACAGCAACCCTGTAACTTAACAGGGTTGCTGTAATTGTTAAGCATCATCTTCTAAAATAAAATAAAAATGAAAAAGATTTTTTTAATGCTGGTTGTTTTATGTTTTACTGTTGCAACCCGTGCACAAAATGAAATTGTGGTTGATCCGAATGCTTCGGAAAGGACAGTAAGCGGGAATTTTGATGCCATTAAAGTATCTGGTGGTATTGACCTGTATATATCACAGTCGGATAATAAAGCTGTTGCGGTAAGTGCTTCCAGCGAAAATTATAAAGCAGCAATTAAAACAATAATTGAAAACGGTACACTTAAAATATTTTATGAGGGTGAAAAAGGGTGGAATAAAAAAGACCGTAAACTGAAGGTTTATGTTTCTTGTAGTGATATAAAAAAAATTGATGCCTCAGGTGCCTGCAATGTTATTGTTGCGGGAAGTATAACAACAACGGCATTGGTGCTCCATATGTCGGGCGCATGCGATTTTAAAGGTATGTTGAAAGTAAATACACTGGATATTAACCTCAGTGGTGCCAGTGATGCAAATATTTCGGGAACCGCAAATACCGTAAATATTACGGGCAGTGGAGCCAGCGATTTAAAAGCCTTTAAGCTGGTTACGGATGTTTGTAATGCCAATATTTCCGGGGCATCCGATGTGCATATTACCATCAACAGCGAACTAATAGTTTATGCCAGCGGCGCCAGTGATATTAAGTATAAAGGAAACGGAGTTATTAAAGAAAAGCACAGCAGCGGTGCAAGCAGTATTTCAAAAGAAGATTAGTTTTACTACCTTAATTTTCAAATGAAACTATTAAAGTTTATGCGGCATGTTTTTGTTTTAATTACTTCCCAAAAGCCCATATCAAAAATGCCGGCAGTTGTTTGCTCCATGCATTGTAATCATGTTTGCCATTTGCATCTTCATTAAAAACAATATCATCAGGCAAACAAACATTTTTGCTTTTGATCAGTTCAATCACGTCTTTAGTGTCATCAACAACATCAGTAATTCCATCCTTATCGCGGTCGGCGGCTTCTTCTTTATCTCCGGCATAAAACCAATATTTTAAAGCCGTTTTTTTCCTGGATGCTTTTAGTTTTGTCAATATGATCCTGTTTTTCTCATCAGCATAATCAGCAGCCTTATCATCTTTATCACGCCACCAGAACGAGCCGGAAAACACGCCCACTTTATCAATCTTATCTGCATGGTTCCAGGCAATATCGAAGGCAGATAAACCGCCCTGCGAACAGCCGGCAATGGCAACTGTTTTAAATTTTCGCACGGTTGCATTTTTTTTAGCGAAGGGGTAGAGTTCATTATTAATGAATGCGTCGTAGCTATCAGCTTTATCTCCCCGTTTCAAAAAATCGGGATATTCACTTACACCATATTCTTTCATACGGTCCCCGGTATGAACGCCTACGATCAGCAAGGATTTTATCAGCCCTTTTTTGTACAAACTGTCAACTATTTCCTTAATTCTGAACTGTCCCATGTCCTGTCCGTCGTTAAGTATTAATAAATTTAATTCGGTTTTGTCACCGGGCATGGGCGTGCTGATGATGGTTAATTTAACCTGCCTTTGTAAATGCCGGCTGTATAATTCATCATCCTGTTGTTTTATTTTGCTTTTACAGCCGATGCCTGAAATCAGCCACAGCACTAAGGCTAAGGGGAGTATATATTTTTTAATCATCCTCAAATCTACTAAAGGATTGTTTATTATTTGGCAACAAAGGCATAAAACCTTAGTTTTGCACCGCGAAGTAGAGCAGCGGTAGCTCGTCGGGCTCATAACCCGAAGGTCACTGGTTCGATCCCAGTCTTCGCAACAAAATCTAAGGCTCGTTAGAGCCTTTTTTTAGTTCTTTAAAAATACTTTAATCAGCCTTTATATTAATGCGGAGCTGTCCGACTCATATCCGTCAGCAGGCGGACACTGGTTCGATCCCAGTCTTCGCAACAAAATCTAAGGATCGTTAGAGCCTTTTTTCAATTAAGTGAAAAAATAGTTCTTTAATTTAAGTTTATTACATGTTTACTGTTTATGCTCTTTATAGCAAAAGCTATGATAAGATATATATTGGGTTCACATCTGATATTGAGCAAAGATTACTTTCTCATAATGAATTAGGTAAAAAAGGCTGGACGATCAAATTCCGACCTTGGCAACTTATTCATACTGAAGTATTTCAGCTTAAGTTGGATGCTATGAAAAGAGAAAAGCAACTCAAAACAGCAACTGGAAGAAACTTTATTTGGTCCTTAATTAAGGCGATGTAATGTGGCTCA
>JANNYY010000346.1:0-5661 GCA_031410355.1 Chitinophagaceae bacterium
CTGAATAGACATCAATTGTTGGTAAAAGGTTGCAAACGGTTGGTTAATGCTTCTGATTCCAGCTAAAAATGTGTGCAAAGTTAAGAAACAATAGTCAAATTTCATAATGTACGTGTATAAGTGTGGTGAAAGGTGGATAAAAGTAAAGCCACAATGGTAATAGCCACAAGGGAGTTTAGAATTTTCAAATTATAATTTTGCCCCCTTGTAGCTTGTGGCACGAAGCTTATATTTGTAGCATGATAGCAGATTTACGCTCAGATACCTTTACAAAACCATCACCGGCCATGCTGGAAGCCATGTTTAATGCGCCTGTTGGCGATGATGTTTTTGGCGAAGACCCCTCCGTTAATAAACTTGAAGCTATAGCGGCAGCAATGTTTGGCATGCAGGCAGCCCTGTTTTGCCCAAGCGGCACCATGACGAACCAAATCGCCATTAAATGTCATACACAACCGGGCGATGAAGTTATTTGTGATAAAGTAAGTCATATTTATATTTATGAGGGTGGCGGAATAGCTTTTAACAGCGGTTGCCAAACAAAAGCTCTGGATGGTAACAGGGGCAGAATTACTGCCGGCCAGGTGTTAGAATCTATTAATCCGGACGATGTTCATAAAACCAAGACAAGGTTGGTCAGCCTTGAAAATACTGCCAATCGGGGTGGTGGAAGTTGCTATGATTTCACTGATTTTGAACAAATTAAAGAAGTTTGTTTAAATAATAAACTCAGTCTGCATCTGGATGGAGCAAGGCTTTGGAATGCACTTGTGGCAAAAAATGAACAGCCCAAACAATACGGAGAAATATTTGACAGTATTTCCATTTGTCTTAGTAAGGGAATGGGTACACCGGTTGGTAGTTTACTTTTAGGCAAATTAGATTTTATAAAACAGGCAAGACGGGTTCGTAAGGTTTTTGGGGGCGGTATGCGACAAGCTGGTTATCTGGCTGCCGCAGGTATTTATGCGCTTGAAAATAATATTGAAAGGCTTGAGGAAGATCACGATCATGCAAAACAAATAGCTGCGGCTTTAATAAAGAAAGATTTTATTGGTAAAGTAATGCCTGTTGAAACGAACATTATCATTTTTGAAGTAATTGGCTCATATACTCCAGCAGAATTTTGTAAAAAGTTAGCAGAGCATGATATTTTATGCCTTTCCATATCGGCCACCCAGGTAAGGATGGTTACGCATTTGGATTTTACTAAAGAAATGCTAAATAATCTGATACAGGTTATAGAATCATTATGATTGCAAAATAATAGTACATAACCGTCGTTACCATTTCCAAAACAACCAGACTATGAAGTTTCAAACTATTATTGTAATGGCTTTTTGCATGTTTGTATTTCAATCCTGCCAAAAAGTAACAAATGTTGATACTGGTACAGGCGCCAGTACTGCTAAAGTCAATTTTATTTTTAAATTCGATTCAACGCAGGTGAGGTTAAATGCAATAGGGCAGCCGGCCCCTATGCCGGTTGGCAACGCAGGCCAGTCGCCACGCTTTAATAGCATGAGTGCACATTATGTTGAACTGGCTCCGTCGCCTTTTACAGCTTTGGGTGCAGGCGCCATTTTATATAAAGCGCCACAGGTAACCACAGGAGGCGCTACTGCCATTGATTTTACTAATTCAAAATTTGCCGGTAATAACCAGGTGTTTTTAAGTGTGCCCGTTAAAAGCTTTGCTGCCGGCACTTACAACTGGTTAAGGGTTTCGCTGGCATACCAGAATTACAATATTTACATGAATGCGCTTGGGCAAACAATTGATGCTACACTAGCATCTTTTATTGGATTTAATACTTACCTGGGCAGCTACAAAGTAAAAGATTCAAACGTTGTAGTTAATGCAAATAAATTACAGGGTTATTGGGCTTTGGAAGGAAAGGTTTTTGGCATTGGATTTTTAAGTACGGGACAGGCACCTCCGGGTGCTACAACGGTTCCCAATCCCTTGTTTGCAACCTCTCCCATACCAGCAGGCTCCTGCCTGGTAACCGCACAATTTTTAACACCGCTTATTGTAACGGGTAACGAAACTAAGGATATCAACATCGTGGTTTCTTTATCTACCAATAAAAGTTTTGAGTGGATTGATGTGGATCATAACGGAACCTACGACCCCAACAATGGCGACCTCGTAATAGATATGGGTATTAGGGGTATGATCCCGATGATTCAATAAAAATAAGTTTTCAATTTTTTAAAAACCTCCGGCTTTTTGGCGGGAGGTTTTTTGTTGTACATGCTATATCTTCGTAACAGGCTCCAAAAAGTAAACTAATCAATAACATGCATCCATACGAAACACTCTTACAGGATAATAAAGCATGGGCTGCTGAAAAAATTGCAAACGATCCTGATTTTTTTAAACGGCTTTCAGAATTACAAACACCTGAATTTTTATGGATCGGCTGCAGCGACAGCCGTGTACCGGCCAATGAAATTACCAATACACAACCAGGAGAAATTTTTGTACACCGTAACGTGGCAAACCTGGTAATTAATACCGATGTTAACCTGCTTAGTGTGTTGGATTTTGCTGTGAATCATTTGCACGTAAAACATGTGATCGTTTGCGGCCATTACGGATGCGGAGGCATTAAAGCATCTATGACAAAGCATGATTACAGGCCGGTGTTAAATATGTGGCTCAGGCATATTAAAGATGTACACCGGATACACCGTAAGGAACTTGATGCTTTTGAAAATGAAGAGGAAAAATGTAACAGGCTAACAGAATTGAATGTGCAGGAACAGATATTTAACCTGGCAAAAACTTCCATCATTCAGCGGGCCTGGAAAGAAGAACAAAGGCCCGATCTGCATGGATGGGTATATGGCTTAAAAGACGGGATTATTAAGCCGGTGTATGAAATGAAGGCAGGTACACATATTGATCCGTTGTATGAATATGATAATCTTTAAATTGCACTCATGTTTCCAAAAATAAATCCCACTACAACCCCATCCTGGCAGGCTTTACAGCAGCATAAGCAGTTGTTTGAAAATGTACAGATGAAAGATCTTTTTTTCAATGATGGGGAAAGATTCACGAAGTTTTCCATCAGGATGGAAGACTTGATCTTTGATTATTCCAAAAATATAATAACAGAGAATACCGTTGAAATTTTATTAGAGCTGGCTGCTGACTGTAACTTAAAAGAAGCCATTGAAGCCATGTTTACCGGTGAAAAAATTAATAAGACTGAAAACCGTGCGGTTTTGCATACGGCATTACGAAATTTGGAGGATAAACCTGTTTTAACTGATGGTGTTGATATAATGCCAGGCATTAAAATGGTATTGCAGCAAATGAAAAACTTTTGTGCTGCTGTACATGCAGGAGAATGGAAAGGATTTACAGGAAAGAAAATAAAATACATTGTTAACATTGGTATCGGAGGCAGCGACCTTGGTCCTGTAATGGTTACCGAAGCTTTAAAACCTTATTGGGTTGATGGCATTGAAACGCATTTTGTAAGTAATGTAGATGGTACACATATTGTTGAAACGCTGAAAAAAGTTAAAGCCGAAGAAACATTGTTTTTAATTGCCAGCAAAACTTTTACCACCCAGGAAACCATGACCAATGCACATACTGCAAGGAACTGGTTTTTACAAAGTGCAAAAGATGAATTATATATTGCCAAACATTTTGTTGCACTCAGTACAAACGATACAGAAGTTGTAAAGTTTGGTATTGATCCCAAAAACATGTTTGTGTTTTGGGACTGGGTTGGCGGACGTTACAGTCTTTGGAGTGCCATTGGTTTATCCATTGCCTTAACCATTGGCTACGAAAATTTTGAGCAACTTTTAAAAGGCGCCCATGCAACCGACAATCATTTTAGAGAAACTGGTTTTGATAAAAACATCCCAGTGCTGATGGCTTTGATCGGCATCTGGTATGGCAATTTTTTTGGAACAACAACCGAAGCCATACTGCCTTATGATCAATACCTGCACCGTTTTGCAGCTTATTTTCAACAGGGCAATATGGAAAGCAATGGCAAATATATTGACCGTAACGGAGACAAGGTTACCTACTCAACCGGGCCGGTAATATGGGGCGAACCCGGCACCAACGGGCAACATGCTTTTTACCAGCTTATTCACCAGGGTACACAAATTATTCCCTGCGATTTTATTGCTCCGGCTATAAGTCATAATGCAACCGGCGATCATCATCAAAAACTGTTGAGTAATTTTTTTGCACAAACAGAAGCCCTGATGAATGGCACTCCGCATGAAGATTCTTATAGAGTTTTTAAAGGCAACCGTCCTACCAATTCAATCTTAATAAAACAAATTACACCATATACTTTAGGCCAGTTAATTGCTTTGTATGAGCATAAAATATTTGTTCAGGGCGTTATCTGGAATATTTACAGTTTTGATCAATGGGGAGTTGAGCTGGGCAAGGTGTTAGCTAACAAAATTTTACCTGAACTACAGCATGAAAAAAATATTGATGATCATGACAGCTCTACGAATGCGCTGATAAATGCGTATAAGAAAATGCGGTAAAATGGCTGCTTTTATTTATTTTAAGAAAACAGATTTTATGAAAGCGATTTATCTTGCAGCTTCCTTAATATTTTTTACGCTTACTGCGCTATCACAATCAAAACTTTCAGATCTTTCATTTTTTCCGGAGCGAAAAAGTAAAAATGCTTTTTTATTCCCGGGTTTTAAAAAGCAAATACCGTTGGCCACTAATCAATATTCGGTTTCAGGAATAAAAAAATTGCCTTTAGATAATATGCCCTGCCTTATACCTGATGTTTCTTTAACAGCACCAATACCAACCCTTACCTATAATTCCCGGACTCAATCCATTCCTAATCCATTTTTTAATTGAAAACTTTTTCCAGCGTATAAATAAAAATGGAAATACATTGACTGAGTAAAAGAATTAATACCTCTGTAACGTCATCAACTCCGTTTCCTTTGATAATTTAAATGAACAGGTTTTATCTTTTACTTTCATTTTTATAATGATGCTTTTGCAATTCTGCCCGGGCATCGAATTATCTGCCTGCGGCTGTAATTCTATTTTCCAAAGACTGTTGCTTTTGTTAGCAGTAATTTTAAAATCTTTATTATTACCCAAATCGCCACCCGGTATTACAGTCTTCTCTTTAACAGCAGTTACTGTTGCAGGTAAATTCTTATTATTATACAAAACTGTTTTGATCTCCGGCTTTGTTTTTCCAAAACATTCAATATAAATAAACCGGGCTATATCTGCTTTGGGAGGTATCGCATTACCATTTTCATCAACCATCTGTATGCCGGGTACCGAAACAGTATAAAATGCAGTTGCCTTTTTTATATTACAACCGGTTTGTGCATGGCAGATGAATGCAGCCACCATTAAGCACATTGAAATAAATATAGCTTTCATCTTTTTTATTTACAATTTACCGCTTTTGCAGCTTAAGCCGGGTGATTTAACATTTAATACCATCTTTATTTCATAAGTAGCCCAAGGACTATGTTGAAATATTATGGTATTATGCCGGCACAAAAGCTGTTGGACTATTTATAATGTAGAGCCGGTATAAAAAAATCCCCCCTGTAAAAGGGAGGATCTGTTGCAATTAGGTTTGGTGTCTTGTTCATTACCACTTTTCTGCTACCTCAC